>JBFZBV010000644.1:0-3856 GCA_041308285.1 Planctomycetota bacterium
TCATGCCGCGTATTCGTTCCCGTCCACGTTTTCGTACACGTACACGACTTGCATGGAACGAGAAGGCGCCGGAGAAGCCCGGATGAGCGAGGGGAAGTGGAAGAGGAAGGGTAGGCGGGAAGAGCATGAGGAAGGGTAAGGGGAAGTATGGTCATTCCACCTTGTAAGTCATCCCCAAACCCAAAGCCCCCCGCTCCCGATGACGGAATAACCGATTCCGCGCGCGACTCTTCATCGCTCCGGACGGGCCCAGCCTCTTCGGTTCCGGCTCGTCCGGGTCATGGGTATACGCCCTTGAGCATGACGGCCTTGCGCACCCTCACCGCGGCTCCGGAGGCGAGGCTCGCCATCTCCTCGGAGCTCATCTCCGCGCGGCCCACGGCGATGAGCTCGTCCTTCAGCGTGAGCATGGCCACCTCCTCACCCCGCACTATGCCGGACTCGAGCTTGATGACCCCCGGCAGGAACAGCGGCGATCCGGCGAGCAGCCTGGCGACCGCCCCGTCCGCCGCCCACACCGCGCGGAGCCCCCCGCAGGCCGCCTCCGGAGGCAGGAGCATCGCGCTGAGCCTGCCCTGCGATCCGCGCCCGCTCTCCTCGGCCGCGGAGAAGAGGTCATCGAGCCCCACCGCGTCACGGAGCGTGAACGGGCCGGCCTTCGTCCGGCGCAGCCCGGTCATGTGGGCTCCGCACCCCAACGCCTCGCCGAGATCGTGGACCAGCTTCCGCACGTACGTGCCCGCCTGCACCGCGCAGCGGAACCGCGCCCTCCTCCCTTCGACGCCGGTGATTCCGAACGCGTGGACCAGCCTCTTCCTCGGCTCGCGCTTCACCCTCGACCGGACCGGGGGCACCTGGACAATCTCGCCCACGAACCTGCCCGCCGCCTCGGCGAGCTCGCCCGGGTCCACCGCGCCGTGCACCGCCATCGTCCCCTCGTACTCCTTGCCGGACGCCAGAAGGAGCTCCAGCACCTTGAGCCCCGTGCCCGCGCCGACAGGCAGGACGCCCGTGACCGCCGGGTCCAGCGTGCCGGAGTGCCCCGTCCCGCGGACGCCGATTGCGCGGCCCACCTCGTCCGATGCGCTCCTCGACGTCATGCCCGCGGGCTTGTCGAGCACCACGAGGCAGCCGAGGAGCCTGCCGGCCAGGGATCTCTCCCCGGGCCTCGACCCGAATGCCGGGTCCGTCTCGGCCTCCATCCTGACCACGATCCTCCCGCGGCCGGATTCCGGCTGCCGGGCGGAGCCTTCGTCCTGCATGCGCAACCTCCGCTGCGGGGTCCCCGCGCCCCGGCCGGCGAGCGCCTTCCGAGGGCGGACATCCATCTTCCCGCCCGCGCCGGAGTTGTCAAAGCATCTTTCCCTGCCCAATCCGGGCCCCGTCCGCCGGCCGCCCTTTTCTGCCTTGACCGGGCGCTGGGCTTCGGCTATCTCTATCCTGATTCGCGGCCCCGCGACCGGGGCCGCTGGTTTCGAGGATCCCGAGATGGCCGTCAATTTCAAATGGGACTACACCAAGTACCCGGGCTTCAAGAAGTACCCCGAGCTCTGGCAGCCCATCAGGATTGGGGGGCTCACAATCCCCAACCGCATCAAGTACGCTGCGACCGAGGACAACCTGAACGACCGGCAGGGGTTCGTGACGGACCTGGACGTGGCCTACATGAGGGCCCGTGCGAAGGGCGTCGCCGGGGGCATATGCACAATCCAGGGCGTCTACATGGACCCGAAGGGCGAGGGGCAGGGGTACGTCGGCCAGGCCGCGGCCTACGACGACAAGTTCGTGCCGGGCCTGAAGAGGCTGGCGGACGCCATACGCGAGGAGAAGGCGGTATCCAACTACCAGCTCATGCACTGCGGCAGGGTGGGCGGAGTCAACACAGGCTACGCAGTGGGCCCCTCCGCGGTTCCCCAGCGCCTCAGGGTGCTCGAGCCGGTGCGGGAGATGAGCAGGAAGGAGATTCAGACCTGCGTGGACGAGCACGCCAGGGCGGCGCGGCGCGGCATCCAGGCGGGGTTCGACATCATCGAGATATCCGGCATCGTCGGCTACCTCGTCTCCAACTTCCTCTCGAGCTACACGAACAGGCGCACCGACGAGTACGGGGGCGGGATCGAGAAGAGGTGCAGGTTCATGGTGGACATCGTCAAGGCCGTGCGCAAGGAAATCGGGCCGGCCGTGCCGCTGATTATCCGCCTCTGCGCCGAGGAGCTGCTCGACGACGTCGGCGGGAACACGCCCGAAGAGAGCATGATTACCTACAAGATGGCCGAGCAGGCCGGCGTGGACTGCCTCTCCGTCACGCAGGGCTGGCAGGAGTCCAGGAAGCCGGTGATTTCGCGCGACATCGCCCAGGGCAGCTGGCTCTACAACGCGAAAAGGGCGAAGGAAGCCGTCAAGGTCCCGGTGTCCATGGCGTACAGGCTCTTCAATCCCGCCCTCCCGGCCAAGGCAATCAGGGACGGCATCCTGGACATCTGGGAGAACTGCAGGCCGCAAATCGCCGACCCCCTCATGCCTCTCAAGGTGCTCGAGGGGCGCGAGGAGGACATCAGGCCCTGCGTCGCCTGCAACCTCTGCCTCGCGAGGCTGTTCCGCAACGCGCCCATGACCTGCTACATAAACCCGGAGTGCGCCCACGAGTGGGACCCCAAGTGGAGCATCGCTCCGGCCGCGTCGAAGAAGACCGTCATGATTGTCGGAGCCGGCCCGGCCGGGCTCGAGACGGCCTGGACCGCCGCGAAGCGGGGCCACGACGTGCACGTGTACGACTCGCAGGCCGAGCCGGGCGGACAGCTGCGCGTCGCCTCCAAGGGCCCGTACGGCGACGACGAGCTCTACGGAGTCGTCAGGTTCCAGATGGCCCAGTGCGAGAAGTCGGGCGTGAAGTTCCACATGGGCACGGAGGTCACCCCCGGCCTCGTGGAGGAGGAGATGCCCGACGCAATCGTGCTCGCGACCGGCGCGCGGTTCGTGCGCGGCACCGCCCCGGGCTTCGATCGCAGGAACGTCTTCTCGGCCGCCGAAGTCCTGGAGGGCAAGGCCGACGCCGGAACGAACGTCGTCGTCTGGGGCGGCAGGAAGCCGGCCATGGCCGCGGCGTTCCACCTCGCCCGCTCCGGCAGGAAGGTGACCATGGTCTGCCGCGACCGCAAGGCGGGCAAGGACGTGAACCCCTCCTTCGTCTGGCGCTACATGAGCTATCTCCGCAAGGGCGGCGTGCGGATATTCAACGAGTGCGACATCCACGAAATCGCCGACGGCCATGTCGTGGTGAGGACCCACTACGGCACGCTCATACCCGTCCCTGCCGACTCGGTGGTCTACGCGGAAAGGGCGCCTTTCGCCCCCCTGAAAGCGGCGGCCGCCGCGAACAACATCGAGGTCCACGTCATCGGGGACGCGCTCGTGCCCCGCACGAGCTCCAACGCCGTGCACGACGGATACAGGACAGGAATCAGGATATAGAAAGCGAGGTCGATATGCCGGTGGACGTTCAGGAGGAAATCAGCAATCTCATGCAGAAGTTCGAGACTATGCAGAAAATCAACCGATCCTCGTGGTACGAGTGGCGCCAGGCGGCGCTGGAGTTCGCGAAGCCCGGCACGAACCCGCTCGACGTCGTCCTCAAGGCGTGGGAGATCGTCGGCCACGACACGGCCAAGGCCTACTTCGGCGCGCTGGACATCACGAGGAAGACCTTCCTCGAGGACCTGGCGAGGTGCATCGTCACCAGCTCCGAGATGATGGGCGAGAACGCCAGAATCCTGCCCGGCGGCAAGGAAGGCGAGGTCTTCGTCCAGTGGGACCGCTGCCCCTGGCCGGAGTTCGCCCGGCGGTACAAGGTCCCCAT
>JBFZBV010000645.1:0-4397 GCA_041308285.1 Planctomycetota bacterium
CGCACGCGCGGGGATAGACCCCAATCATCAAGTTCCCTGACGTCGTTGTGGCTGTGTTCCCCGCACGCGCGGGGATAGCGGGTTGCGGGTCCCGCGTTGTGCGTCTACTGCCAGGACCTGCTGGAACGCAGTTTCGAAGTGCGCTCCTTGCGGTTTTGTTTCGTTTTCTTCGCGAGATTCACCATTTTCTCAGCTAACCCCTGTTTGCTTCAGCTTCTCTGCAAATACTGATGCAGGAATACTGCCAGCGTCAATGGAGGCAGCTGATGCTGCCCCGTCCTCCCGAAGGCCCCTGCAATCCGGTCCGCAATGCCGGCGCAGGCCGGGTTTGGGCACGCCGGTCGGACAGCCCCGTTAACCTGGAGGAGCTGGGCAAGCTCTGCAGGCCCCAGGTTGAACAGGACCTCCCCGCCGCAGATAAAGTGCGCAGCGCATGGACCTGGGGGGAGAGGCCGCCTTCCTCGAGCCACAAATCCTCGTCCCATTCGCACCATGCGTCGAAGTCGAGCCCTGCGAAAACCAGCCTCCACTGGCGGCCGTTTGTAAGCACTGCCAGGCGCTCTCCGCCCGACCTAAGCCACTGGACGACCTGGCTTTGCACCCGCCTGCCGTGCCCGATTCCCAGGCGCGGCTCCTTGTCCATGAACACCGGGAGCGCGCCGCCATTCACCCCTGCCCACAGCTGCCGCGGCTTGACCACCTCGCCCGTGACGTCCGCCCTCCCCCAATCCGGGGGCACCTGCGGTCCGCGCACCCATGAACCGGTCATCTCGAGGAACCCGCAGACCTGCATGAGGACGAAAGAAACGAAATCAGCGGGGTTCTCGTCCCCGTCGAGAAGCGAAGCCGCGAGGCGGCGGAGCCTGAGCTCGGAATAGGCGGGCAGCGGGCCCGGATCATGGCCGGCGATTTCGCGCAGGCGCGGCGGGTCGAGGAGGAGCCCGCCGTGCTTGAGATGGGTCCAGCCGACAAGCTCGACAGGATTCATTCCACCACCTCATAACGCAGCAGAGCCGCATCAAGCACATGGGTTTCGGCGCTCTGCTGCGTTATTTGAAGGACTTGTTCAAGCATGGCTGTTTCCGCTCTTGACTGAATTCTGTCGGTCTGTCTTGTCATCTATCATCGCCAGCCCCGCCTCGGTGGTCCTGTAACGCTGCAGGCGGCTTCGCGGCTTGTCGGGGATAGTCATTGCCAGCAGTCCCGCTTCAATCAGCGGCCTTACTACGCCGTCGCGGAACTTGGTTCGGTCGGACCGCCCGGCGACTTTCAGCAACTCCAGGAGCGTTCGTTCAGAACGGCAATATTCCAGCACAGGGACTTGGTGCCGACTTGGTGCCGACTTGGTGCCGACTTGGTGCTCTGCCTTTGAAGTTGCCGGGATGCTTCCTGTCACTATCTGCGCCTTGAACGTGACAATCAAGAATCCCGACCGTTCCTCGAATACCGGTGGAGCCGCCCCATGCTTCCTGCACATGGAGATCACCCGGTTCGTGCCTCGGCTCCAGACCTCCACCGCGCCGGTACGGTGGAAGGCCCCGGCGATCAGGGGATTGACGAGCTTCGAAGCATGTTCACGGGACAACTGCTCCACCGTAATGCCTGTTGGCAGGCGCCCGTAACTCCTGATTTCAATCCGGTCGTCGAAGACCACGACAGCGACGTAGCCGGAGTAGTGGGAGTAGTCGCGGTGCATGACGGCGTTGAGAAGAATCTCCCGCAGGGCGTCCAGCGGAATGGGGAAACGATCCTCTCGGAATATCTTCCCCTCTGGAAAGCGTGCGCCCAGCGGCATGGTCCGTTCGAGGAATGCCATGCCCTCGCGCGCCATGGCAAAGGCGTTCATGTGCTCCTGGCGGTTGTCCACAATCTCGCCGGTGATTTCGGCGCCCCCGAAGGGCCGCATGTCCAGCCCGGCCTCGACCGCCGCAGCTACGACCTCGCGGCCCGACTTTACCTTGACGCGGCGGATGGAGACATGAGCGGGAGGCTCGAAACGTTCCGCGGCCTGCGCGACGTCGCGGAGCGTCTGGTCGGAGACGGCCTGCCCCTCGATTGTTCCGTCGGCCCGGACGCCGAAGAGCACCGTGCCGCCGGATCCGTTCAGGAAAGCGCAGAGCGTCTGCATGCCTTCCTTCAATTCGCCGGTCGAGCGCTTGAACTCCAGCGAAGGGCCTTCGCCCTGTCTGACGAAAGCGGAAATCTGCTTCGCGTTGGAGGGAAGCCCGACATCCGTCATTGAACAAAGCCCTCATTCATGAGGTATGCTGTTTCTTTCCTCCGGCCAGGCGGATTTCTATGGAAACCGGAAAGACCTGTGCCGTGCCGGACATTGCATACCGGTTGGGCAGGAGATGTTTAACGATGCGATCTCTTTCGCGTGTCAGCTGGTCGCGAACCTCTTCGAAATGGCGCTTGCTGCTCTCCAGAATCTGCTGTTTCATTTCCAGCGACCTGTCGATGGCGTCGAGTCGAGCATCCTGGTCGAAGAGGAAGCCCTGCCGGCGTTCCGTCTTGAGGTCGCCGATTTCGCGTTCGAGCTTCTTGAGCGTGTTCTCCTCGATGAGGCTCGATACTTCGCCCTGTCTGCTCCGGTATCGCTCCTCCTCCTGTTTTTTCGCCAGTGCTCCTGCTTTTTCCAGCTCGATTTTCAGGGTGTTCGCAAGCTTGACCGCATGTTCCGAGAGGAAATCCCCCAGATGAGGCTCAATCTCCTCGACGATGTCCTTTGCGGCTTGCTTGCTTGTCGAATCCGAGACAGGGAGGCCGTTCCGCATCTCGATTGCCGGTCTGTGCGTGACCCGCGCCCCGATTTTCCCCTTTTTTACCGGGAAGCCTACCGTGCGGACCCAATGGTGGAAGGTCTCCCTGAGGTTGTTCACGGCAAGTTCCTCGATGCTCAGCAGCACCAGAGCCTCGGCGCCATGCGGCACGCCGCCGGCCCTGACGGTCCACCTGGAAACTTCGTCTCCAGTGCCCGGGAACCTTCTCCGCGTGAGCGCCGAGAGAGCCTTCTGCATCATGGGGTGGGACATGTGCATGAGAAGCAGGTCGGGTTTGGGGCAGAAAATCTTTCTGCCTGCGATGTCCTCGAGGAACGGCTCGATGCCGAAGGTGATGCGCTTCAAGCGTCCGCGGGATCCGTCCGCAGGGGAGGTCCGGAGCGAATCGTCGATTACTTCGCTCCAGCCCGGGAGGTCGGGTTTCATGACGCGGCAGGTGCGGTCGGTCTCCGAGCAATCCAGCTGCGGGCGCCCTGCGCGGATTGCCATTGCAGCTTCCAGGGTGTCGCGCAGCGAGCGAGGGTCGAGGTCAATCTCGGCCGCGAGCGCGGCGAGCTGGTTTCCTGCGGCAATCCCCTCATCGCAAGTGTCGGCGCTGTCGTCCGCGTCGTAGGCTGCCCTGCCTCGGGCCGCGGCGACCCTCAGGTCGAGGTCTTTCTGCACCAGGTCGGCTCTTTCACCCAGCACCAGCCTTCTGTGCGCGGCCTCGTCGAAAAGCTCGTTCACGGACCCGAGGTCTTCGCGGATTTCGTCGGCCTTTGCGATGACATGCGCGAGGAACCCGAGGTCGCTGTCCTGGTCGGACATGAAGTGGTGGACGGTGACATCGCGCGCCTGGCTGTGGCGGTCGAGCCTGCCGTTTCGCTGCTCGAGCTTCGAGGGATTCCAGGGGCAGTCGAAGTGGAGCATGTACCGGGCGGTTCGCTGGAGGTTGAGCCCTTCTGATGCCGCGTCGGTGGCCGCCAGGATGCGGACCTTGTGGCCGGGGTCGTTGAATGCGTTCTTGACCAGGTCGCGTTCCTTCTCGCCCATGCCGTCCTTGCCGCCGCTGCCGAAAAGCGTGAGGATTCTGTCGGGTTCGAAGAGTTTTCGAAGCCTCGTGACGAGATAGTCGAGAGTGGTCTTGTATTCCGTGAACACGACAAGGCGCTCGTCCGAGCTCCATTCCCCGCCCGGGCGCAGCAGATTTCGAACAAGCGCGGCGAGCGCGTCGAAACGCGCATCGGCTGCCGGAATCTGCCCTGCAAGGTCGGCCTTGCCTGGACAAAAGCCCATATCGTCCAAGGCCCGGTCGATTGCATTTATTTCTTCCTTCATTTCGCCTGCAACGGTTTTCAGCCATGATCCGACCACGTTCGCGGCCATTCCCTCGCGGGACTGGGCTTCCAGGTCGTCGCTGGTCTCGCGTTCGAGGTTCCGGCGCGCGGCGTCCACGTCGGTCTCGGTGGCGGCGGATTCCTCTGCAAGGCCTTCCTTGCACCTCCACCAGGACACCGCGAACGCCGTGGGGCAGCTCAGCAGCCGCTTCCCGAGAATTTCCACGGCAAAGGCTCCCGCGCGGCGGCGCCGGCCGGAATCGCTGCTGATAAGCTTGCGAATCGTCGTGCGGAACGC
>JBFZBV010000646.1:0-2901 GCA_041308285.1 Planctomycetota bacterium
CCTGGATCTGATCCTGGTTGATTAGGCCCGCTTTGAGGGCCTCGATGGCCATCATCATCTCTTCCTTGGTAGCCATTCTCCTCCCGTCCGCATGGGCATAGCCTGATTAGGCCCCGCGGAAAAAATTATATGAGCGGACCATCGCGTGTCAAAGCCTTTAATCGGCCATCTCGGCCCGGCCGGCGCAGCCGCTGCCGGCCGCACCCGGGGGCAGGAAGCCTTTTTTTGCTTCACATGAACTGCCTGCGGTACTAGAATCAAGGTTTCAACGGCAACGCTGGAAGTGCTGATTTTCGGCCCGGTCCACATGGCGGAAGAAGAAAAAGAAACCAAAGAAGATACCAAAAAGGCCAAGAACCTCACGTTCGGCCAGATTGCCATCTCCAATAAATTCGCCACCCCCGACCAGGTGCTCGAGGCCGTGCTGATTCAGAAGAAGATGAAGCAGATGGGCCTCGTCCCAAAGAAGATAGGGGAAATCCTCGTCGAGAAGGGATTCATGACGCAGGTCCAGGCGGAGAACATCTTCCGCATCCAGGGCCGCGACGGCGGGCACAAGCAGATTGAGGGCTACAGGCTCATCGCCAAGCTGGGCGAAGGATCAATGGGCGCCGTGTACCAGGCCAAGCAGCTCTCGATGGACAGGCTCGTGGCGATTAAGGTCCTGGCCCCCAGGCTTTCCCGGAACCAGAAATTCGTGGAGCGGTTCATGAGGGAGGCCAGGGCTGTCGCCAAGCTGAACCATATAAACATCATCTCCGGCATAGATGTGGGCGAATCCAACGGAATCAACTACTTCGCGATGGAATACGTCAACGGGCCGACGCTGATGAGCATTCTCAAGCGGGGCGGGGCCATAGACGAGAAGAGGGCCCTGAACATAGCGGTGCAAATCGCCCGCGCCCTCGAGCACGCCAACAAGAACGGGCTCGTCCACAGGGACATCAAGCCCGACAACATTATGATATCCAAGGACGGTACGGCCAAGCTCTGCGACCTGGGGCTCGCCAAGGAGGCGGGCGACGAGGCCGGATCGGCGACCGAACAGGGGTCGTTCGTGGGCACACCCAACTACATATCGCCCGAGCAGGCCAGGGGAGAGCCCGACATCGACTCCAGATCGGACATCTACTCGCTCGGAGCCACTTTCTTCCACATGGTCACGGGCAGGCCGCCGTTCAGCGGGTCGGCCGCGGTCGTGATGACGAAGCACATATCCGAGGACCCGCCCGCCGCGTCGGACGTGAACCCCGAGATTTCCAGCGGCACTTCCCATCTCATCAAAATCATGATGGCCAAGGACCGCAAGGACAGGTACCAGACCCCAACCGACCTCATCGATGACATGGAGCTCACAATCAAGGGGAAACCCATCAAGGGATCGGGCTCCAAAGGCGGCGAAAGCGCAGTGCTCGCGCAAATCGAGGAGGCCGAGGACTTCGAAACCCCCGAAGTCGAGGTCGAACCGCTGGGCGAGGAGGCTGAAGTCGCCGAGATTGAGGGCGAGGGCGAGGGCGGAGACAAGCCCAAGCCGAAGCGCAGAATACACCGGAGAGGCCGCAGGATAAGGCGCAGGAGGTAATCCCGCTTAGAAGAACAGGGCCAGGTGGATTGACGCCTGATGGTCGCGGTAGTCGCCGTCGGGTATGTTGGTGAAGCGGTACTTGTACTCGTAGTTGAATCCGGCGGCGGCCCAGTCCTGGAAGTAGTATTCGAGCCTGAACCAGAACCCGGCCCTCTGGTACGTCGGGGAATTGGACGGCGCGGCCGTCTCGTAGTAGAAGCATATGCCGCCGTAGAGGTTCTCCGTCAGCTTCGGCGGGAACTTCATCTCGAAACCGATTTCCCCTCGGTCGTAGACCATGTAGTTCGACGTCCCGGACGCTTCGAGCTTCCGGTAGCAGGCGATGAAGAACGTGTAGCTGTCCTCGAGGCGCCATGTGACTTTGGCCTCCCAGGCGAGGCCTTCGAAGTCGCGCACGTCGGGGTTCGTCCCGTCGGAGCCTTTAATCTGCTTCAGGTATCCGATTTTCACCAGGAACGGGAAATTGTCCATGAGCGTGCCCTTCGCGCCCGCCCAGACCGCCGAATAATCGGAGTCGTTGTTGAATCCCGTCCTGAAGTGGAAGTGCCCGAACTCGTACTGCAGGAAGGCGAACACCTGCTGAGCGGCCCTGGAGTCCTCCCTCAGGAGGAAGTTCGCCGCCACGGAGGCGTAGTTCTCCATGCGGTCGAGGCTCTGCATCGGGTCTTCGAAATCGAACCACCTGTTCTCGTAGGAAAACTCCGCCAGGAAGGGGTGGAAGAACAGGCCCGCTTTCGCCGACAGCGTGTTGCGCCACCTGTCGACGCGGCTCGAATCCACGAGGTCCACAGGGTCCGATATCCTGTCGAGCCTTTCCTCGAGGTCGAAGAAGAACCAGTCGAAGTTGAGGGCCCCCTTGACGAACGCAGTGTGCTCGAGAGTGTCCTGCTTCCCGCGCTTCGCGAACTCTATGGCCCTAATCTGGTATCCGATGAGGGCCTCGTGCCTGTCGACCGGCAGGTCCGCCCTGAGACCGATTGTGGTCCTGGAGATTACGTCGGTCTGCTCGTCGCCGTGCGGGTAGGCCAGGAAGATGTTGTCGTCGTAGGCGAGGATTTCGCTGATGAAGGCGTGGAGCCTGAACTCCCAGAGCTTGAGCTGGCCCGCGGGCTTGTATAGCCTTCCGTCGACCTCGAGCTCTTCCGGCCTCTCCTTGGGGTCGCGGCGGTAGAATATCTGCGCTTCCGCCGCGGACGTCGCTGCGACGGCCAGCAGCAGGGCGATTAGCAGAATCCTAGCCTTGAATCCTGACTCCATTCCCTTGCTCCGGTCCATCACTTGAGGAACGGGCTCGCTTCGGCCACGTTCTTCACGTC
>JBFZBV010000647.1:0-2736 GCA_041308285.1 Planctomycetota bacterium
GAAAGCGGCGGGGGGCAGGACAGGGGAGTCGTAACATTAGCAATGCAAATATGATACGGCAGCACAGTGAGGCGGGCGCCGGATTTGCCCGCGAAATCGCCGGGGCCTCCGCCGCCTGCGCACAGTCCGGCCATCGAGTCCGGTGCCGTTCGCGCCCTTAAAATAACGGGGCGCGAACGCACCGGACCGGGTGCCTGAAGCGCCCTCATGGCAAGGGCGGCGGAGGTCGGGCCCCCGGCGGTTTCGAGGAAAGCAAATCCGGTGACTGCCGCCATAATACCGGCTTGTCGATATCGATTGAGAAGAACATGGGGAAAGTTGGAAATCCCCTCGGATGCGGGATTTCCGACTTTTGTAAGGGACAGCACAGGTTGGGCAAACCTGGCACATTCGGCCCGGCGGGAATGGTCAATACAGCCTCTCTCGGGCCTGATTTGCGATTCCTCGCGAATCTTGCGGGCTAGTCCCTCTTCTCGTCGACCTTGACGACCCTGAGCGCCTCCTCGATGGACGTGATGCCCTGCCTCACCTTGAGCATGCTGTCGTCGTGGAGCGTCTCCATGCCGTTCTTGACGGCCACGACCTTAATCTGCTGGGCGGTGGCCCTGCTGTTTATGAGGTCGCGGATTTCCTCGCACATAATCAGCAGCTCGTGCGTGCCGATTCGGCCCTTGTAGCCGCTCCCGGAGCACTTGCTGCATCCCTTCTTCTTGTAGATTTCGCCTTTCCAGTCGGGAGGAATCTGGGCGATTTTCCGCTCGTTCTCGTCCGGCTCGTAGGCGACCTTGCACTTGCACAGCCTTCTCATGAGCCTCTGGGCGCACGCGCAGAGCATGGATGAGGAAATCATGAACGGCTCGATGCCCATCTCGAGGAAACGGGTCACCACGGTCGAGGCGTCGTTCGTGTGTATCGTGCTGAACAGCAGGTGGCCCGTGAGGGCCGCCTCGACCGCGATTTCGGCCGTCTCCAGGTCGCGGATTTCTCCGACAAGGATTATGTTCGGGTCCTGGCGGAGGAAGCACCTGAGCGCCCTGGCGAACGTGAGGCCGATTTCCTTCTTCATCTGCATCTGGTTTATGCCCTTGAGCGTGTATTCGATGGGGTCTTCGGCGGTCGTGATGTTTATCTTGGGCGACACGATCTCCCCCAGGGCTGAATACAAGGTCATGGACTTGCCGGAACCGGTGGGCCCGGCGTGGAGAATCATCCCGTAGGGCTCCTTGATTATCTTCCTGTATTTCTCCATGTTGTGTTCGGAGAACCCCAGGGCGTCCAGCGGCAGGGCGGATTTCTGCTTGTCGAGTATGCGCATGCAGACCTTCTCGCCGAAGTTCATCGGCGCGGTCGAAACGCGCAGGTCGAGGTCGACGTTCTTCTTGGTGAACTTCTTGAAGACAATCCTCCCGTCCTGGGGGAGCCGCTTCTCCGCGATGTCGAGCTCGGACATGATCTTTATCCTGGATATGAGGGGCCTCTCCGAGGACTTCGGGAGCGCTATCTTCTCGGCCAGCACTCCGTCGACCCTGTATCGCACCAGCACGTCGAGCTCCCTCGGCTCCACGTGGATGTCCGACGCGCCCTGGACGTATGCGTCCTCTATGATGCGGTTGGCGAGCGCGACGATGGGGGCGCTCTCCTCGTTGGCTCCGTCCGCCACTTCGATTTTCTCGGCGTCGGTCCTCGTGTATTCATCGCGCACGAGCCCTGCGACCTCGCCTATCCCCGTGTCGAGCTTCTTGAAGCCGTCGATGATGTTCTTCACCGACTTGTCCGCGACCACGTAGACGTCCGAAATCTTGAGCCCGGTCTTGGTCTGGAAATCCTCCTTGTGCTGGAACTCGGTGGGGTTCGCCATGAGGACTGACACCGTGCTCTCGCCGGTCTTCTCGTAGGGGACAATCTCGAGCTCCTTGATGAGGTCGGTGGTCACGAGCTCCACGAGCTTCATGTTCAGCTCGAAGTCGTCGCCCAGCTTGAGGTAGGGGAAGTTCGACAGCTTCGAGACGTAGAAGGCCACCTCCTCCTCGTCGAGCTGGAAATCGGGGTTCTGCACCTTCTGGATGACCTTGGCGGAGTAGCCGGCCACTTCTTCGAGGACCTGGACGTCCTGCTTCGTGAAGAAAGGCACCCCCGAAAGGCTGTCCTTGTTGATTACCTGGATTGCGCCGACCGACTCCTTCTCCGTCCGGATGGGGACCGTAATCATGGACTGGGTCTTGAATCCCGTTTCCGTGTCCACCTCTCCGAGGAAATTCTTGTCGTTCTGGGCGTCTATCGATATGTAGGACTTGCCGTCGTCGATGACCTTCCCCACGATTCCCTTCTTGAGCGGGATGGTCATCTGCAGGAGCCTGTCCCTCTGGGCCATGTACTTGCCCTTCAGCTCCTCGTTGTCGCCCCAGAGGTTCGGGGAGATGTAGTTGTACTTGAAGGCGATCTTGCCGTCCTCGATGATGTACACGGTGATGGCCTGCGCCTGGACCGTCTCGAGGACTTTCTCTATGGTCGCTTCGAGGACGCTGTTCTGGTCCTCTATGGTCAGGGTTTTCTTCGTGGCGAGGCTTCTGAGCAGCGCTCCGAGCAGGCGCTTGCTGCCGACGCCGGGCTGGGGTGCATCCTTCTTCCTGGCGGGCGCGCCCTTGCCGAGCTTTTTGAACAGCTGGAAGTCCTCCCAACCCATGTCGACCTCCCCGAACGTTTCGAAAGGCAAGCTCAGGCCGCGCCGGATGTTCC
>JBFZBV010000648.1:0-4732 GCA_041308285.1 Planctomycetota bacterium
GACCTCGTGCAGATTGCCGTCTACAACCACCAGGACCTGTCCATGCTCGTGCGCATCCCCAGGGAGGGCCACTGCACGTTCCCCCTCGTCGGGAGGGTCGACCTCGCAGGCCTGGAAATACGGGAGCTGGAAAGCAGGCTCAAGGAGAGGCTCGAGAAGGACTTCCTCACGTACGCGCACGTGTCGGCGTACGTGAAGGAATACGCGCCCAGGGCCGCGTTCATACTCGGATCGGTGGTGCAGCCCGGTTCCTACCCCATGGACCCGTCCGAGGGGCTTTCCCTCCTGAAGCTAATCTCCATGGCCAGGGGATTCGCCGCCGACGCCGACAAGGAGCACGTCAGGCTCCTCAGGGAGTCGGAGTCGGGGAGCGTGTCCTACGTCGTGCCGGTGCTTTCCATGCTGAACGGAAGGCTGGCGGTCCCGGACGTGTATCTCCTCCCCGGCGACAGGGTGTTCGTCGCCCCGCTCAGGAAGATCTACGTCCTCGGCGCCGTGAGGAGCCCCAGGGGCCTCGAGGTAAATTCCGAGGAGCGGATGTACCTCACTAGGGCGGTTTCGATGGCGGGCGGGTTCAACCCCGACGCGGATCGAAGGTCGATACTCGTCATCGTGCACGGGGAGAGCGGCGACAGCGTGGCCGTGGTAGACTATTCCGAGATTGAGGAGAGAAGGGACCCCTCCTTCGACAGGGTCCTGTCGCCGGGGGACACGGTGATTGTGCGTACGGGGGAGAAGGTCTTCGTCCTCGGGGCCGTGAACCAGCCCGGGGGCTATCACGCCTCGGACAACGCCCTGACCGCGGCGAAGGCCGTTTCAATGGCCGGCGGCTTCTCGAAGAGGGCCGACGCGGACGGGACCATCGTCATACGCGTGGTCGGGGGCAGGAAGACCGTGATCCCGGTCAAGGTCAGCGATATCGTCTCCGAGGGGGACGGCAGGGACACGAGGCTCGAGCCGGGGGACATCGTCTTCGTGCCGGAGAGGTTCTTCTGATTGGGCCCTCCGGGACCGGCGCCCGGAGGCCAGAGCGGGGAGTCCTGATGGAAGGGCAGAAAGAAGCCGAGGCGGCTTCGGCCGACGTCCACCTCCGGGACTACGTCTGGGTCGTGAGGAAGCACCTGGGCGTGGCGGCGGCGTTCTTCGTGATCATCGTGGCGTCGGTGACGTTCGTGACCTTCAAGCAGAAGCCTGTGTACAAGGCTTCCGCCGAAATCTACATCGAGAAGCAGACGCCTGGAATGGCCGCAATCCGCGAGGTCTACGACCTCGGAGCCTCCCCGGACGAATACCGGAAGACGCAGCACCAGCTGATTCGAAGCAGGCAGATTGTCTCCGCCGTCGTCGCCAGGAACAGGCTCGAGTCGCATCCCGCCTTCGCCGGATCCCAGGACCCGGTCGAATCATTCAGGGACATCGTCTCGGTGACCCCCAAGGAGGGCACGTACCTCGCGACGGTCTCGGTCGAGTGCAACGACCCGGCCGAGGCCGCGGACTGGCTCAACGACCTCCTGGACGAGTACATGTCCTACGTCCACCTGAAGCACAAGGCCACATCGTCCGAGGTCCAGCGGAGCATCAACCAGGAAGTCCCGCGGCTCCGGGACAAGCTCATCGAGAGCGAGACCAAGCTCATCGAATTCCAGAGGAAGTGCAACGTCCTCTCGTTCGAGAAGCAGCAGGAGATTCTCTTCAGGAAGCTCGAGCAGCTCGACGCTGCCCTCACCCTCGTCCAGAAGGAGAGAATCGTCGCCGAGGCGAAGCTCGAAGCCCTCAATTCGCTCGACGCCGGGAGCGACGGGGGAAGGCTGCCCCTCCTGCCGGAGGGGATTGAGAACCAGATTCTCGCATCCTACCGGGCGAGGGAAGTCGCTCTTATCGAGCAGCTGTCGCAGTGCGCGAGCCGCTATCTGCCGGGACACCCCCAGTACGCGGAGACCGAGGGGAAGCTCAGGAAACTCCGCCAGGAGATGGGATCCGAGCTCGAGAGAATCCGGAAGGCGGCGGAGGACGGCCTTGCCGTGAAGAAGGCCGAGGAGAGGAGCCTCGTGGCTCTCGTCGCCACGCACACGGACGAGGTGAAGAAGCTCGACGAGAAATCCAACGAGTTCAAGGCGCTCAAGTCCGAAGTCGACTCGTGCCGCCTGATGTACCAGGAGTTCCTCGAGAGGAGGAAGGAGCTCGAGAGCACCGCGGGCTTCGACACCACGAACATCAGCGTAATCGATCGCGCCATCCCGCCGAGGTCGCCCGTGAGGCCCAAGAAGCTCCTCAACATCACGCTCGCCGTGATTGTGGGCATCCTCGCCGGCGTGGCCCTCGCGTTCTTCTTCGAGTACCTGGACGACACCGTCAAGACCCCGGACGACGTCCGGGACGTGCTCAACCTCCCGTTCCTCGGCGTGGTTCCTCTGATTCCGAAAACCGAGCTCGAGAGGTCCGGCGGGGTGGTGACTCGGGGCAATTCCGCCTCGAACATTTCCGAGGCGTTCAGGGCAATCAGGACGAGCCTGACCTTCATCAAGGCGGGCCGCGGGACCGCGGGGGTTTTCCTCGTGACCTCGCCCGGCCCGGAGGAGGGGAAATCCCTCAATTCGGTGAACCTCGCCGTCACCATGGCCAAGTCCTCGTGCAGGGTGCTGCTCGTGGACGCCGACCTCAGGAAGCCTTCCGTTCACAAGATGCTGGGGCTTCCGAACGACCGCGGCCTCTCCACCGTCCTGGCGGGATCGGCCGGGCTGGACGAGGTGATTGCGGATCCCGGCGTGGAGAACCTGCGCGTCCTCTGCTCCGGGCCGGTGCCGCCGAATCCCTCGGAGATGCTGGGATCCTCCGCGATGAGGGATCTTGCCGCGGAAGTGCGGTCCAGGTTCGACTTCGTCATCCTGGATACGCCGCCCGCGGGCGTCGTCACGGATTCGGTGGTCCTGTCGGCCGTCGTGGACGGCGTGATTATCGTCCTCTCGGCGGGTAGAACCAGGAAGAAATCCGCCTTGCACTGCGCCGAGCAGATGGAAGCGGTCGACGCCAAGGTCGCCGGCGTGGTGCTCAACTCGCTGGACGTTTCCAACTCCTCCTACTACAGGTACTCGTACTACCATACGAGGCGGTACGCCGGCGGACGCGGCGGGGAGGAGCAGGATGAGCGCTGAAGTCCGCGGCGGCCGATCGGCCGCCCGCGGGGCGGCGCTCGCCGCCATCCTCGCGTCGGCAGCCTTCGCTCCCCTCTTCTACGGCTCAATCTCGGGCTGGCCCCTGTGGGCGCTCACCGCGGCGACCGGAATCGTGGCGATCCTGGCCTCGGTGGTCCACGCAGGGCGCGTGGCCGCCGTCCACTCCGAGGCCTCCCTCGGCCCGTCGGGCACGGGCACGGCGATGTTCAGGGCCTCCGCGGCGTTCGCGGGAGCGTTCGCGGTGCTCGTGTTCATCCAGATTCTCCCGCTGGGGGACGGAATCGGCAGGCTCAGGTTCGGCCCCCTCGCCGATCTCGGAGTCCCGGAGTCCGCCATGCCGGGGACAATCTCGGTCTGCCCCGGGGCCACGCGGGTGTCCTGGGTCCTGCTGCTGGCCGCTTGCGTGCCGGCGGCGGCCGCATGGGTCGTCCTGAGGAAGAAGGAGCACCTGTTCGCCGTCTCCGGCACGCTTGCCGCCGTGGGCGGGCTGGTGGGTTTCTACGGCCTGCTCAACTTCGTCTCGTCCGGAGCGCTGTCCCTGCACGGCGGCCCGGGCCAGGCGGGCGCGAGGGCGGCCGGGACCTTCGTCAATCCCAACCACTTCTCCGCCTTCATGGGCATGCTGATTCCCGTGTGCCTCTCCGTCACGGCGCTCAAGTCAAGGGCGTGGAGAAAGCCCGGCGACGAAGGCTTCGCGCGCAGCCTCGCGTCTTTCTCCCAGGACGTGTCCAGGAGGTGGTGGAAAATCCTGGCCTGCCTCTCCTTCGTGGCGATGGCGCTCGCCGCGGTCTTCTCCGAGTCCAGGATGGGCATAGCGTCGGCTGCAGGCGGAATCGGAGTCTTCGTCCTTCTCGGCTTCGTGGTCCGCCGCAGAAGCCGGGGCGCCGGAACGCTGGGGGCGACGGCCGCCGTCCTCGTCCTGGCCTGCCTCGCCGTGGCGGCCTGGATCGGCCTCGAGCCCGTGATGAACAGGTTCGGGACCCTGGAGCCGAGCATGGCCCAGAGGCTCGGGATTTGGTCGGACGCCCTGTCGGTCGTCCGCGATTTCCCCGTGCTCGGCACCGGGCTGGGCACGTTCCCCCACGTGTTCCCCGCGTACCAGTCCGCCGACCTGCAGGGCGGGTACAGCTTCCCGCACAGCGAGTACGCGCACCTGCTGGTCGAGACCGGCTTCGCGGGGTTCGCCCTGGCGCTGGCCGCCGCAGGGTTCTGGGCGGCGGGGTTCATGCGGCGCTTCGTCTCCGCGGAGGTCCGGTCGGACAGGCTCATCACGGCCGCCGGCGCCTTCGCAGGCGCGTTCACGATGGTCCTCAACTGCGGAACGGAGCTCAGCCTGCGCATCCCCGCCAACTACTTCGTGTTCTCACTCCTGGTGGGCACGTCCGCGGTGGCGCTGTACGGGGGATCAATCAGGGTGAGGAAAGACCGCGAAGGCCCGGCCGCGGGCGTGTCAAGCCCCGGGGCAGGAGTTGCCATGCTCGCCGCCCCCTCCGGACAGGCCCCGCCGGCCGGGAGCGGAGGGGGGATTCCCAATCTCGAAGACGACGCGGACTGAGACG
>JBFZBV010000649.1:0-9905 GCA_041308285.1 Planctomycetota bacterium
AGACGACGAGATAGGGGCCGATTCTGCGGAGCCCATGCTCGCTGCGATGCGAGGGCTCTTCCCGGCCCGAGTGCGTCTCGTCTTCGGGACCCTCGAAGAGCCTCTTCATGATCTGCGCTCCGGCGGATATGGTCCTGCCGCAGCCGGCGCATTTGAAATCGGAATCAGGCGCGAGTCCGGAGGCGTCGTAGCGTTCCCCGCAGTCCCTGCAGACGAGTATCCTGAACAAGGCTCCCTCCGCCACTGAGAAGGCCATTCGGCCGCTGTTCATGCTTCTTATCGTATACCGCATGGCGATTCTTGAAGGAAAACCCTTGCCGGAACCCCCGGCCGGAATATATTTGGACCTGGCCGGCATTGAGGGGCGTAGTTGGAGCCCCGGCCGGCGGCGGTGTCCCCATGCGTTTTCCGAAATCGCTGCCCAGCGCGTGCCTGAACCTGCTCGCGTTGTCCGCCCTGCTCCTGCAGGCGTCCTGCTCGAAGAGCGTTTCGAGGCAGGAATACGTGGAATCGTGGATCCTGGCGTCCCTTAGGGCCTTCGAGAAGGACACGCCGGTCCGGTCGGAGCTCATGTCCATCTACCGGGCCGCGGGCCTCGGCGAGGAGGATTGGAAGGATGCGGAGGGGCGCTGGTTCGCCGAGGAGACGCAGGCCGAGATTAACTTCGAGATGCTCGCCCTTCTGCGGGCCAGGGGCAACATAGGCAGGTCGAGCTACGTCCTTTTCAGGTCGCTCGCCTACGTGCGGTCCCGCGCGCTGCAGACCGGCTTCGGCGGCGAAATCGAGAAGCTCGGCGCCAGGCGCGGCTTTTCCATGCAGGCCTGGCGCGCCGCCGAGCGGATATGGGTCGGGGACGGCGAGACGGACTCGGACATAATGTCCAGGATTTCGCGGCTCGAGAGCGCCATCGCGGCGGTACCCGCCCGCACCTACATCGAGATATCCTCCGACGCGAAGCGCGCGGCGCTCAAGGAGGGTCTCGACGCGGACCTTCTCGAGAAGCAGGCCTGCAAGGACAGGGGCATAGACCCGGGCGAATTCGATGTGGCCGCCGGCGTCTGGCGGGACCACGAGAGCATCGAAGCCGAAATCCGGCGGAGGATGGGATAGCCGCCTGCCCCGGCCATGGCGGCGGAACCGGCCGGTCGCATCCTCCCGTTGCTTTGGAAGCGAGGGGCATGCCGAAAAAATCCAAGACCGCCGCACCCCGGCGCAGGATGGTTGCGCTTTCCTGGAACGTGAACGGGATTCGGGCGGCCGCGAAAAAGGGCTTCCTCTGATGGCTCGCCTCGGAGTCGCCCGACGTGGTCTGCCTCCAGGAGACCAAGGCGTCGGCGGAGCAGCTGCCGCCCGAGCTCGCTTCGCCGGAGGGATATTCCGCGGTCTTCAGCTCCGCGGAGAGGAAGGGGTACAGCGGCACGGCCGTGTTCACGCGGACCGAGCCGCTCGCGGTCAGGACCGGCCTGGGCGACGGCCGCTTCGACGGCGAGGGGAGGTCGATATTCCTGGATTTCCCCGATTTCACGCTCGTCAACGTCTACGTTCCCAACGGCAGGAGTGATCTGAGCCGCGTCCCCTTCAAGCTCGAGTTCTCCGACCTCCTGCTCGCCGCCCTGGAGGACCTGCGGCGGAAGGGCAAGCCCGTGGTCGTCTGCGGCGACTTCAACACAGCCCACAGGGAGATTGACCTCGCAAGGCCCCGGGACAACCGGGACAGCACCGGGTTCCTGCCGGTCGAGAGGGCGTGGCTGGACAAGTTCACGTCCATGGGCTACGCGGACACCTTCAGGCGCCTGCATCCCGACGAGAAGGGGGCGTACACGTGGTGGGACCTGCGGACGAGGGCCAGGCCGAGGAACGTGGGATGGAGGCTCGATTATTTCTTCGTGTCCGAGGATTTCGCCCCGCGCGTCTCGTCGGCCTTCATCCAGGGCAAGGTGGAGGGATCCGATCACTGCCCCGTGGGGATTGCACTCGATTTGTAGGGCGGCGTCACTCGCTCTCCTCGTCTTCCCCGCCGGCGTCCTCGTCCTCCCCGCCGCCGGAGTCGTCGCCGCCGCCGGAGTCGTCGTCGCCGCCGCCGGAGTCGTCGTCTCCGCCGCCGGAGTCGTCCCCGCCGCCGGAGTCGTCCCCGCCGCCCGAGTCGTCGACGCCTGAGTCGCCCCCGGACGGTGCTTCGTCGCCGGGACCGCCCGGATTCCCGTCCTTGCCCGGGCCGGGGGCCTTGCCCGGGGCGCCTGCGCCGGGCCCGGTCTTGCGCCCGTCGGGGGATTCACCCGGCCTGGCCTGGCGGTCCGGTGTCTCGGCGCTCCTTGCCGGGCTTTCGTCCGCGAGCAGGGGACCGGACTTCGCCCTTCCGGCCCTGCGATCTGCAGAGGCTTCGAAGGAGGCCGGGATTTTCCTGCCGCCGGCGTCGCCTGATCCGCCCTTCGATTGCCCGCAGGAAAGGGCGGAGAGGGAGACGAATGCCGCGGAAACCAATGCCAGTACATGTCTTGCCGTCATGGCCCCCCCGAAAGTCCGGATAACAGCCTCTGGAGTCATATTAGACAAGAAGCCCGTCCCCGGGTCAAGCCGCGGTCTCCGGGCCGCGCCGCAGGCCCGGGGCTTCGCTGCGGGATGGGCGTGATCAGTGGGCGCCGACCCTGAGAGTTATGAAGTCGAAGATCTCCTGCGCCACGTTCTTCTCGTGGCAGAGTTCCATGCCCTTGAAGCCGGGCGACGAGTTCACCTCGCAGATTTTGTAGTGGTCTCCGGAGAAAAGGAGGTCTATCCCGGCGATGTCGAGGTCGAAGACCCTGCTGATTTCCGACGCCAGCCACTCGATTTCCGGCGTCAGCTCGTAGCGCGCGACGGAGCCGCCCGCGGAGAAGTTGGCCTTGAACGACCCGTTCATGGAGCTCCTCTGCATGCAGCACACCGCCCGCCCGCCTATCGCGATCACCCTGAGGTCCCTGCCGCGGCTCGTGGACACGAACTCCTGCAGGATCATGTTGACGTGGCTCTTCGTGGCCCGCATGAGCTTCATCAGGTCCTCGAACTTCGTGCGGTCCTCGGACAGGAAGACGCCTTCGCCCCTGGACCCGGACACCGTCTTGACCACGACCGGGAAGCCCAGGACCTTCTCCACCAGGTCCACGTTCACGGGGAACTTGACGAGCATGGTCTTGGCGAACGGAAGGTTGGAGGCGGCCAGGATGTGCTGCGTGTAGAGCTTGTCCTTGACCGTCTCGATGCTGGCGGACTTGTTGAACACCTTCACCCTCAGCCTCTCGAGGTGCCTTATGACCGCGAGGGCGAAGTACGTGGTGCCGGAACCCATGCGGGGGAGAAGGAAGTCGGGCAGGGGGGCCTCCTCGCCGTCGACCCTTATGCTCCTGCTGTCCTCGCCGGAGATGATTATGTCGACCTGCTCGGGCTTGACGACCCTGATTTCGATTTTGTTGTCCGCGGCCGTCTCCTTGAGACGCCGTACGGAATAGAGGTCCGGCATGCCGTCGGACTCGATGTGTTTCGCGAGTATCCATCCTCTCAAGGCTGGTGTTCTCCAATGCCTGGACCGAGGCCGACGGGCCGCCCCGGCGCCGTCGGCCGGGGCCGGGACATCCGGTCCGTCCCGCCGGGGGCGACATTATACCATTTCAGCGCCGGCTGTCCCGCGATTGCGCGGCGGCGGGGGGAGTGAGGGCGGCCTTCGGTAAAAAAATATTTTTTTTCGGGGGAAATTTGTTGCCACATGCCGGATTCGTTGTATTATGACTATGTAGTCAGTCATGAACCTCTGGTCAAAACAGACCGGATGGTCAATATCCGGGGGCGGAAGAGGCGCTGGTGATGGAAGAGGAGCTCCAACAACCCCAGACCCGGTACGAGAGAAGGGCGGCCAGGACGCTGAAGAAGCTGCTCGAGGCCGCCAGGGATATCTTCCTCGACAGAGGCCTCGCCGCCTCGACAATCGACGAGATAACAACCAGAGCGGACGTCGGCAAGGGCACCTTCTACATCTACTACTCCACCAAGTACGCCCTGTTCGAAACCCTGGTCGCCGCCATACTGAAGCGGCTCCTCGCCAAAATCAGGACCGCGACCAAGGACGCCGCGGACCTCTATTCCGCAATCGAGCGCATCGTCGAGGCGGAAATCCAGTTCTACAGGGAGGACCCCCAGGACTTCAGGCTCATCGTGTACGCGAGAACCCTGCTCCAGCTCCGCGAACTGGACCTCCCCGAGTGCGCGGAGAACTTCGAAAAGTATTTCACCCTGGTGGAGAAGGTGGTCCGGCGCCACATCGATTTCAGGCCGAGGCCTCCCTTCCTCCGCAGGGCCGCAATCCTTCTCGCGAACGTGTCGAGCGGATACTTGTCGTTCGCGGCTTTCGATATCGGAGACGAACAGATGGTCATGGCATTCCAGCCTGTGCGGAAGGCCATGATTGACGCAGTCGTCACCCTCGTGCTCCAGCAGAGCCACGGCAGGGCGTCTTTCGGAACGCGGAACGGTTCCGCCTCCGGGGCCGCGGGCAAATTGATGGAGGCTTGAAATGAAGAGTCCTGCCCTTGTCTCGGCGCAGACCGCGCAGTCAGACATCAAGGAGGACAAGCAGGGCGGCGAAGAACCGGCGGAGCCGCCGGGCCGAAGTACGTCGTCAACCTGTCTCGAACGGGGGATGGAGCCCTCTCAGGTGCTCTTCCCGCTCGAGCTGCCCCTGGACGACCCGAGGGCGTTCGGCGCGACCAGGGAGCAGTGGGACGACTGGAGATGGCAGATGCGCAGGCGCATCCGATCCATCCAGCAGCTCGAGAAATTCCTTCCGTCCGTCGCGGGCATGTCCGAAACAGCCGGAGTGACGCTGACGTTCCCCATGGCGATAACGCCCTACTACGCATCGCTGATTCGCAAACCGGACTTCTCTGATCCCGTGTTCTCGATGTGCGTCCCCAACGCGAGGGAGCTCCTGGACGCGCCCTCCCTCGTCGACGACCCGCTCGAGGAAGCAATGGACAGCCCTGTGCCCAACCTCGTGCACCGCTACCCGGACAGGGCGCTCTTCATAACGACCACCACCTGCGCTTCCTACTGCAGGCACTGCACCAGGAAGAGGATGGCCGGGGCCAGGGAGGGCGTGGTCAGCCTCAAGAGAGTGCAGAAGACGGTCGAATACCTCTGCGCGCATCCGGAGATTTCCGACGTCGTCGTCTCGGGCGGTGATCCGCTGACCATGGCGACCGAGATCCTCGACGGCATCCTGGCCGAGCTCAGGAAGGTCCCGAGCGTCCAGGTGATAAGGATAGGGACCCGCACGCCCGTCGTGCTGCCGCAGAGGATTACCGCGGAGCTCACGGACATGCTCAGGAAGCACCACCCGCTGTGGATTAACACCCATTTCAACCATCCCCAGGAGCTCACCCCCGAGTCCGCCAGGGCATGCGCGATGCTGGCGGACGCGGGAATACCGCTGGGCAACCAGTCCGTGCTCCTAAGGGGAATCAACGACGACCCCAAGACCATGGTCGAACTGTGCCGCGGCCTCGTGCGCATGCGCGTGCGGCCCTACTACCTGTACCAGTGCGACCTCGTGAGGGGGGTGGAGCATTTCCGCACTCCCATCTCGAGGGGCATAGAGATAATGGAATACATGCGCGGGCGCCTGAGCGGCATCGCGATACCGACGTTCATCGTCGACGCGCCCCACGGCGGAGGGAAGATCCCCGTCCTGCCGACCTACGTGGTCTCCCAGAGCCCCACTCACACGGTGCTCAGGAACTTCGAGGGCATGCTCGTCAATTACCCCGAGCCGCACGCCATGAGGGTCGAGTCGTGCGAGGACACGGCCCCGGGCGTATGGGAGCTCGCGACCGGGAAGGCATCGGCAATCATTCCGCAGAGGACGAACCGTCACAAGCGCAGGGCGGGCCACGAACCCGTGGATCCGCGGTTCTGCGAGTAGCATGGCTTTTTTTCGAGGGGCTGCCGCCGTTTCGCACGGCGGCAGCCCCTTTGTCATGGGGGCCGCGGAACAGCCCCCGGAGGTACCGACGAATGCTAGTGGGCATCACCTACGACTTGCGCTTCGAGTATCTCGCCGAGGGCTACGGCGAGGAGGAAACCGCCGAATTCGACAGGCCCGACACCGTCGACTCAATCGAGGACGCACTGAGGACCCTGGGCTTCGAGACGGACCGCATCGGGCACGCCCGGAGGCTCGCCGAGCGCCTGGCCGCCGGACACAGGTGGGACATCGTTTTCAACATCGCCGAGGGGCTAGGCGGCTTCGGAAGGGAAGCCCAGGTGCCCGCCATGCTGGAGGCACACGGAATCCCCGTGGTCTTCTCCGACGCCCTCGTGCTCTCTCTGAGCCTCCACAAGGGCATGACCAAGAGGGTCCTGCGCGACGTCGGCGTGCCCACGCCGGACTTCGCCCTGGTGGAGAGCCCGAAGGACATCGAGCGCATCAGGCTCCCGTTCCCCCTTTTCGCGAAGCCGGTGGCAGAAGGCACGGGAAAGGGCGTCACGCCCGAATCGAAGATCACCTCGAAGGAAGGCCTCGTCCGGACCTGCCGAAGGCTCCTCGATGAGTACCGCCAGCCGGTCCTCGTCGAGACCTTCCTGCCCGGCAGGGAGTTCACGGTCGGCATCCTGGGCACCGGAGACCGGGCGAGGCCCGTGGGCGTCATGGAGGTGGAGCTCAAGGCGGAAGCAGAAAAGGACGTCTATTCCTACGTCAACAAGGAGCGCTGCGAGGAACTCGTAATCTACAGGCTCTACGACGGCCCTGAGGCGAGGGAGGCGGAGGACGTCTCGATAAGGGCGTGGCGCGGGCTCGGCTGCAGGGACGGCGGCCGCGTCGACGTCCGGGCGGACGCGAAGGGGAGGATAAACTTCATGGAAGTGAACCCCCTCGCCGGCCTGCACCCCGTTCATTCGGACCTGCCGATACTCTGGGGCCTCGGAGGCGGCAAGTACCTGGATCTAATCAGGCAGATAATGGAATCCGCCCTCGAGCGGTGCCCGGCCCCCGCGCCGGCGAAAGCCTCGGCCGCGACCCCGGAGCCGGCCCGGCCGAAGAGGAAGAAAGGCGGGAGGGTGGCCGTGGTCCACGGCGAGGTCGCGGACGACGCCCCCGAGGACGAGAAGGACGGCCTGGTCCAGGCGAAGGGGGTCTCAGGCGCGCTCCGCAGCCTCGGATTCGAGCCGGTGGAGATGGATCTCGGCCTCGACCTCGACAAGGCGAGGTCGACGATAAGGAAGGCGGCCCCTGCGCTGGTTTTCAACCTCGTCGAATCCGTGGAGGGCAAAGGGTGCATGATTCACCTGGGGCCGTCCCTGTTCGAAGCCATGGGGATTCCCTACACGGGAGGGCCGGCCACCGCAATGTTCACCACGTCGAACAAGCTCGTGGCGAAGGCGATGCTCAAGGGCGCGGGCATGCCCACTCCCCCCTGGGTCGACGTCACGGGATCAGGCCCCGCCCGGAAACGGGGGAAGGGCAGATACGTGATTAAATCGGTCTGGGAACACGCGTCGATAGGGATGGACGAGTCCGCCTTCGTGGACGCGGAGAGTTCCGAATGGCTCCTCGGCGAGATTTCCAGGCAGGCCGAGAAGAGGGGGCCCGTGTTCTCCGAGGTCTTCATCGACGGGAGGGAGTTCAACATTTCCGTAATCGGCACGCTGGAGTCGCCGCGCGTGCTGCCGCACGCCGAGATACTGTTCGAGGAATACCCCGCCGGGAAGCTCAGGGTCGTGGACTACAAGTCCAAATGGGTCGAGAACTCCTTCGAGTACAACCACACGCCGAGGACGTTCGACTTCGGGCCGAAGGACGGGGCCCTGCTCGACCGCCTCTCGAGGCATGCGCTGGGCTGCTGGCGCATCTTCGGGGCGAGCGGCTATGCCAGGGTCGATTTCCGCGTCGATCAGGGCGGCACGCCGTGGGTCCTGGAGGTCAACATGAACCCGTGCATATCGCCGGACTCGGGGTTCACTGCGGCGGCCGCGCGCGGCGGCCTGAGCTACGTCGACCTCGTGGGCGAGATAGTCGAACTGGCGTTCCAGAGGCATTCCTCGACGCGGCGCGGCGGGGGGGGGAGATGACCCCGGGAGCGACGAGCTTCAGGCAGGAGCCCCGCAGTTCTGATCCGGCCGGAGTGAGGGAGATTGTGGAATCCACGGGCTTCTTCCGCCCGGCCGAGGCGGACGTCGCAGTCGAACTCGTGGAAGACAGGCTCGCGAGGGGCGAACGGAGCGGCTACTACTTCGTCTTCGCCGACGAGGGGGGACGCACCATCGGCTACGCCTGCTTCGGGCCCATCGCCTGCACGGTCCGCAGCTTCGACCTGTTCTGGATAGCCGTCCGAGCCTCCCACCAGGGCAGGGGACTGGGCAGGGCGCTCATCGCACGCAGCGAGGCCGCAGTCGCCGGCATGGGGGGCGCGAGGATTTACGTCGAGACTTCGACCCTCCCGAAATACGCGCCCACTCTCGCGTTCTACGAGAGGTGCGGATACCGGAAGGAGGCGTTCCTGGAGGATTTCTACGACACGGGGGACGGCAAGCTCGTCTACGTCAAGGTTCTGCCTTCCCCCCCTCCTTCGGCGGCTCCGGGAAGGTGAGCGAAAGGGCGATGGCCCCCCCGATGAGCCCCGCCACGGCCGCGAGCGACAGGCCGTTGGGCACGTGGATGGCGCCGGACACGAGCATCTTCACTCCCACGAACGCGAGCACCAGGGCCAGGCCGTATTTCAGGAACCGGAACTTGCCCATCATGCTGGCGAGCACGAAGTAGAGCGCCCTCAGGCCCAGTATGGCGAAGATGTTCGACGTGAACACGATGAAGGGGTCCTGCGTCACGCCGAAAATGGCCGGAATGGAATCCGTGGCGAAGACCACGTCCGTGGTTTCGACCGAGACCAGGACGAGGAGCAGCGGAGTGGCGAGCAGCCTCCCGTCGACCCGCACGAGGAAATGGGCTCCGTGGAATTCCGGAACCGACGGGACGAAGCGCCTGAAGATTAGGAAGAGGGGGTTGCGCTCCGGGTGCACCTCCCCCTCCTTCTGGAGCATGAGCTTGACCGCGGTGATCACCAGGAATCCGCCGAAGACGTAGATGACCCAGCTGAACGACTGTATCAGGGCGGCGCCGGCGAGTATGAAAACCGCCCGCATCACCAGGGCCCCGAGGATGCCCCAGAACAGCACCCTGTGCTGATGGGCGCTCTTCACGCCGAAGTAGGAGAATATCACGAGGAACACGAAGAGGTTGTCGACGGACAGCGCCTTCTCTATGAGGTAGCCGGTCAGGAACTCGAGCGCAAGCTTCTCGTCGAACCACACGTAGACCAGGCAGTTGAAGGCCAGGGCGGTCGAAATCCAGACCAGGGTCCATGCGATGGCTTCCTTGAGCCCGACCGCATGCTCCTTCTTGTGGAATATCCCGAGGTCCAGGGCGAGCATGGCCATGACGAACAGGATGAATCCGCCCCACATGACGGGGGTGCCTACAGAGACGAGTCCCAAGCTGTTGCCTCCACTTCAGAAGCCGAGCGCAGGGCAAGGCTCACCGCCCCGCTCGGCGCGTGGATTATATATTCCATCCCGTCCCAATGCACGGGTATTGGGACCGCCGCCATCCAAGGGTGAAGAGTCCGGATTCTTCGGGCGGCGGGCGACCTGATTCTCCATTGATGTACCATCGTTCACTTTCACCGTAGAACCTGCTGCCCCTCCTGCTCGTGCCTTCATGCCGCGTGTTCGTCCCCGTCCACGTTTTCGTACACGTACACGGCTTGCATGGAACGAGAAGGCGCCGGAGAAGCTCGGATGAGCGAGGGGAAGTGGAAGAGGAAGGGTAGGCGGGAAGAGCATGAGGAAGGGTAAGGGGAAGAGAAGATCGAAATCGGGAGACC
>JBFZBV010000650.1:0-5863 GCA_041308285.1 Planctomycetota bacterium
ATCCGCATGGAGGTGAATCAAGGCATGGGCCGGAGGGACGATAGAGCGGCACGTCGAATGCAAAGGCCCTGCCGCAGTCCAAATCCCCGGCATGACTGCGGCGGGGTCTTTGCGATAAGACGCAAGTATGGTCTCCGGATGACAGGCGTCTCCGGATTCCGATCTTCTCTTCCCCGTACTCTTCCTCTTCCACTTCCCCTCGCTCATTCAAGCTTATCCGGCGCCTTCTCGTTCCATGCAAGTCGTGTACGTGTACGAAAACGTGGACGGGAACGAATACGCGGCATGAAAGCTCGAGTACGGCATAGCAGGTCCCGCGGTGAAAACGACCGACGATACATTTAAGAGCATCAGGTCGCCCGCCGCCCGAAGAATCCGGACTCTTCACCCCTGATACCCGCGGGAAACGATGAAGATTTTCCCTTGGATGTGGTAGAATCGGCTTTCCGGGCCGGTTTGGCGGAGGACCATGGGCGCGTCGTTCGACAGGTTTTCCGGGACGAAGACGTATATAACTTCGCCCGAATTGAGGCACGCGGTCAACGTGGCCGTGGCGCTGGGCAGGCCTCTGCTCGTCAAGGGGGAGCCCGGCACGGGCAAGACGCTCCTCGCTAGGGCCGTGGCCGAGGATCTCGGGCTCGATTTGATTTCCTGGAACGTGAAATCCACTTCCAAAGCCTCGGACGGGCTCTACGTGTACGACACGGTTCAGAGGCTCCAGGACAGCCGTTTCGGCGACAAGGACGTGTCGGACATAAGGCAGTA
The DNA here is from genome assembly GCA_041308285.1 of Planctomycetota bacterium. Taxonomy (GTDB): domain Bacteria; phylum Planctomycetota; class JAKEIC01; order JAKEIC01; family DYIT01; genus PPR-0505. The sequence goes on from JBFZBV010000650.1 coordinate 766, forward strand.
CATCAAGCTGGGCCCGCTCGGAAAGGCGCTCACGAGCCCGGTCCAGAAGGTGCTGCTCATAGACGAGATTGACAAGGCCGACCTCGAATTCCCCAACGACCTCCTGCACGAGCTGGACGTCATGGAATTCACGGTCACCGAGACGGGAGACTGCCACAGCGCCGTCGCAAGGCCTGTAGTGGTCATAACATCCAACGCCGAGAAGGAGCTGCCGGATCCGTTCCTCAGGAGATGCGTGTTCCATTTCATCGAGTTCCCTGACGAGAAGCTCATGGCCCGGATAGTCCGCGTGCACCATCCAGGCGTGGGCGACAAGCTGCTCGCCCAGTGCGTGCAGAAGTTCTACTGGCTCAGGAGTCTCGACGGACTGAGGAAGAGGCCGTCCACATCTGAGCTCATAGACTGGATTGGCGCCCTGCAGGCCTCGGGCCTCGACGCGGGCGGCCTGGAGAAGGACCTTCCCTTCCTCGGCGCTCTCATAAAGAAGCCGGAAGACATGGAAACCGTGGCTTACTCATCGGGCAGGGGCGCGAAGCGGAGCTTCTCCCGCTGACGGCACTGCCGCAGGGACGGCGGGTTCCGCAGGAGGCGGCGGGGCCGCCCGGCGCGGACGGAGGGGGCGTGGGAACCGCTGACGAGGCCGAAAGCAGGGAACGCGGCAGGGACGGATCCGGCCTTTTCCTCGGCTTCTTCTACCTCCTCAGGTCGAGAGGGCTGAAAATCACCCCGACGCAGTGGCTGGGCCTTGTCCGCGGGCTGGTGCTTGGCCTTCACGGCTCATCCCTAATCGGCTTCTATTCGCTCGCGAGATCGGTCCTCGTCAAGGACGAATCCGAGATGGACGACTTCGACGTGGCATTCGCGGAGTACTTCGGAGGCGTCATGCCGGCGGCGGCGGAAATCGGGGAGCGGATCCTGGATTGGCTGGAAAACCCGCTTCCGCCGTACCCGCTCGATCCTGCATGGGCCGCGGTTATGGATTCAATCGACGTCGAGGCCTTGAGGCGCGAATTCGAGAGGAGGCTCGCGGAGCAGACGGAGAAGCACGACGGCGGGTCGGAGTGGATAGGGACCGGCGGCACGTCCCCGTTCGGCCATGGCGGGTACCATCCCGGCGGAATCAGGGTCGGCGGCGAGGGGAGATACGGATCGGCCGTGAAGGTCGCCGCGGAGAGGAGGTTCCGCGAATACAGGAAGGACATAGTCCTGGACACGAGGCGGCTCGGCGTGGCGCTGAAGAAGATGCGGGCGCTGAGGCGCAGCGGCCTGTGCGAGGATCTCGATCTCGACGGCACGATAGACCGGACGGCGCGCAGCGGAGGCGAACTCGAGCTCGTTTTCCGGGCTCCGCGCAGGAACGACCTCTGCCTCCTGCTTGCCATGGACGTGGGGGGTACGATGGAGCCGTACAGGCGCACGGTGGACGCGCTGTTCTCGATAACCCACAAGGCCAGGCATTTCAAGAGGTTCAGCCACGCCTATTTCCACAACTGCGTGTACGAGTGCGTCTACGCCGATGCGTCTTTCGCGGTTCCCGTCCCGCTACCGGCGCTCATGAGGACTCACGGGAGGGACGCGAGGCTCGTGCTTGTCGGGGACGCGTACATGTATCCAGGCGAGCTCACGGACAGGTGGGGGGCCATCAAATACGACGCGCACAACGAGAAGCCGGGACTGCACCACTTGAGGGCTCTTGCGGATCATTTCAGGAGTTCGGCCTGGCTCAACCCCATGGATGCAAGGTTCTGGAGCGCCCCGTCGGTGAGGATGATCCGGGACGTGTTCCCAATGTACCCTCTCACGATCGAGGGCGTCGAGCGCCTCGCCGAGGACCTCGGCGGGTGAGGAAAGGGGTCAAGTCGGCTCGTGACGCATCAGGCGCAGGGTTAAGTAAAACTGGCCCATCCGGCCCGGCGGAAACGGTCATTACATCCTGGCCGGAGGAATTTGAAACATTGAATAGCGGGCCTTCGTTGTAAATGCAGACCCCCTTCCCGGCCGGCACATCGTCCGTGCGGCCGCAGCGCATGGCATATGGAGGCGCCCGATGAAAAACACCGCAATCGCAGCTGTTGCCGCTTTCGCCGGTTTCATTCTCGCGACGCTCCCTCCGGAATCAGCCTTCGGGCAGCAAATCGTCGAACTCCACAAGGCGGTGAACCTCCGCCAGGTGTCGGCACGCGCCGAGGGACTGGGCGGCTATTCCATGGTCAGGCTCGAGATTAGGAACCTCACGGAAGGCGCCCTGCTGGTGGACACAGCCGGGTCGTACCTCGTCCCGAACGGCAGGTACCAGAGGCTGGGCCTCGGCACGCCGGTGGTGGCCAGGACTTCCTCCGCGAGGAGGCTCATCCCTCTGGGGCCCAAGGGGACGTGGCAGGGCGACGTGAATTCCTGCTGCATGGACGAGGGTCTCAGCTCGCCGGCGCAGGGAATAGATTTCTCGCCCGGCGCAGGACCGAGCCCGGAGCGGGTCTACAAGGCCCTGAGAATCTGGGCCGCATGCCCGGGCCTGACGCAGTCCGAGGTGAACTCCGTCGTGTGGGGGCATACAGACGTCCGCTCCCTCGAGGAGAAAGCCAACGGCCTCGGGCTTTCCTTCCTGCCTGATTTGAAGAAGTCCAGGCTCAAGGCCGACGGAGGCAGAATCTTCTGGCTCTCGCCGGAAGGCTTCCTCCACGCGAAGCAATCGGGCTCCGTCGACGGGTGGGACGTTCTCGACTCGAACGTGGCCGACTTCGAAGTCGGCTGGGGCGAAGTGGTGACCTACAGGGCCGACCTCGAGGTCATGAAGAGGTACAACGCGACCGAGAGGGCATGGGAGGAGTGGACGCTCCCGCGCAGGCCGAGGTCGATTGTCATCGGGCCGGGCATGAGCTTCTACTCGGTCTCGGAAGGCGGCGACCTGTATCTCAAGAGGCAGGGGGACGAGTGCTTCTCCGCCGTGGGGCTCTGGGTGAAATCCTTCGCGGTCTCCCACCAGGCGGTGAATCCCTACTTCTTCGCGATAAGGGGCGGGGCCGAGGAAATCACCTGGTCTCGAGGGAACGACGGCTGGCGCATCATGCCGTTCCACAAAATGGACGAAATCGGATCGACCGCCGGAGCGCTCTACGCCAGCGAACCCTCGGGAGTGTACCGCTACTGCGGAGCCTGGAAGAGGGTGGCCGGGCCGCAGTCGAGCTTCCTCGCGGGCGAGTCCGTCTGCTACCTGAGGACGGGCAGCTCCTTCAGGGTCTACGGGGACAAGGCCAATTCGTCGAAAGCCTGCCCGAAACCGAAGGGCGAGGTCGTCCAGTGCGCCGTCGACAGGACGTCGGACGAGCTAATCTGCATCATGGCCGGAGGAGAGGTCGATAAGCTCGCCGGGGACCGCTGGATTCACCTCGGGACAGTCCCGTCCCGGCCGGAAAAGGCATCCGGGGAGGATTCGAAGGGCAAGTGACCGGGGGGAGGGGGGCGGCGCCTTCAGTCGCGAGTCCGGCCCGTCATGGAAATCCCGCCGTTGTCGCTGGCGAGAGCCATGAGGAATTCCCTGGAGGACGAAAGCGACCCCAGGGCGAACACGTCTATCTTCACGGGTCGGACGTTCTTCTCCTTGACCGCAATCCGTATCGCCCTCGACGTGTCCGCGGGAACCGCGGGTTCGTCGATTTCCTCCTCCGGGGGCAGAGTCGGGACTCCGTCCGTGTACAGGAATATCGTGTCGGGTATTTCGGGGTCGAAGCCCGCGGAGAAGAGGTCCAGGGATTCCACGATGGCTTCGCGGAGAAGGGTAGGCCCCGAGACCGACGCGGACCTCAGGAACCGGTCCGCTTCGGCGATGTTCCCCCGGGTGGCGGAGAGGAATCCAGCCGCGCCCATGCGGTCCCTGCCGAGGAAGGTCGTCCGGGATCCGAACACCGCAGCGTCGAACCGGTAGCTTCCGCGCTCGGCAAGGCTCTCGAGCGTGTTCAGGACCTCGAGGACCGCAGTGTCGAACCTCGAGACGGGCGCTCCGTCACCCTCGTCAGGCGGGGCCTGGTCGCGGATTCTCATGCTCCCCGACGAGTCGACCAGGAAGAGGATTCGGCCCCGAAGCCGCGTGCCGGGCATCCTTTCCGGCTTGCTCGCCGGCTGTGGCGGCGCCGGTGCGGATTCGGGTGCGTCCGTGATTCCGGAGATGAGCAGGCAGGCGGCGGAGACGGAAACTAAGCACGCAGCCGCGGCTGCGGCCGCCAGCATAATCCGCTTCCCATTCCCGGTGTCCATCGTTCTGCAGGCCCCAATCCCAATCTTCCGGCTTCCAGGCCCTCTTTCGCGGCCCCTGATGCCGGCGCTGCGGCGTCAAGGCGAGTAGGAGACGCAGTCACCCCCGAGCAGCTCCGTGACGGCCAGATGGAACCTGTCCGTGGGGGAGACGTGGAAGTCGGATCCCACGGCGATTACGGCCGTCTGCATGTTCCTGGTGTTGATTTTCAGGTAGACGGGGCAGCGCCCGGGGTTCTCCCTGAACACGTTCCTGAGGGCCGAGAGGAGCGACTCGGTGATTCCGACCATCCCGAGCTTGATTGTTATCTTCCGCGCGAGCTCCTCCCTGGCCTTCTCGACCGGCAAAATCCTGTCCACGAAAATCTCAGGGTTGTCCTCCTTGACGGAGAACCTTCCGTGCACGATGACTATCCTGTCGTCGGACAGGTATTGCCGGTGCTCGGCGAAGGCATCGGAGAACATGACGCAATCAATCCTCCCGTCGAGGTCCTCGAGCTCGAAGCGGGCCATGAGCCTGCCCTTGTTGCGGCCCTTGCCCACGGATTTGACTGCCGATTTGGCTATCATGCCGCCGACCAGGACCTCCTCGTTGTCGGAGAGGCCCTTCAGGCTTCCCACGGACCTGCGCGTGAAGTTCGACAGGACGTCGCGGTAGCTCGTCAGCGGGTGGCTCGTGAAGTAGAAGCCGAACGCGTCCTTCTCGTGCTGCAGGAGTTCGGTCTCCTTCCAGGGCGGCAGGTCCGGCAGGTCGTCCGGCCTGCCCTCGGGGCCGCCCTGGTCCTCGAACATGGAGAAGAAGGTCTCCTGACCGGACCGGCGGTCCGCGAGGATTCTGGCGCCTCCCTCC
>JBFZBV010000651.1:0-5825 GCA_041308285.1 Planctomycetota bacterium
CTCTCTTCCGATCTCTCGTGCCGAGGGCCGAGCTCGAAGGGGAGATGGGAGACGCGCACATCGGCCTGCAGGCGAGGCTCATGTCCCAGGCCCTCAGGAAACTGACTGCGGTCATAGACAAGTCGAAGTGCTGCGTGGTGTTCATCAACCAGATGCGCATGAAAATCGGCGTGATGTTCGGAAGCCCGGAAACCACAAGCGGCGGAACCGCCCTCAAGTTCTACGCCTCGGTCAGAATCGACATCAGGAAAATCAACTCCATCAAGGTCCAGGACAACTACGTAGGTTCCAGGACCAAGGCGAAAGTCGTGAAGAACAAGCTCGCCTCCCCCTTCAAGAACGCCGAATTCGACATAATTTACGGCAAGGGAATATCATGGACCGGGGACATCCTTGATCTCTCGATTCAATACGAAATCGTGAAGAAGTCCGGAGCCTGGCTTTCCCTGGACGAAACAAGACTGGGGCAGGGCCGCGAAAACGCCGTCACATTCCTGGATGAGAACAACGACGTTCTCCTCGAGATTGAAAACCGCGTCTTCCAGAAGGCCTTCCCGGACAAGATTAAGGCTACGGCAGAACCCAAGCCCGACGTCAAATAGGATTTTCAAACAACCCTTTCCCTCAAGGCCTGCCCGGTCCGGAGCGCCCTCCCGGAACCGGGCCAGGCCGGCATCGAAGACCGGGCGCAGGGCCGCGCACCGGCGGCGGGCAATCGCCGGCATGCGCAAGGCTTGAATTCTGCGCCCGGTCCGGCCCCGGTACTCCGAAAAAAAGCTGTTTTTACTGTTGCATTTCATCTTTTTTTTATTAGCTTTGTTTTGCTGCGGCGGCGGCCGGGGAGGCCGGTTGACGTTATTTATTGGAATATAAAAAGTTATGGAGCGGCCCCACAGGCAGGAACTCGTCAAGAATCCCGATTTCCTGGAAATCGAAATCCGGGAACTCATGGGAATCGCGTTTCTGAAGAAGGGGGACTACCATGCCGCCCTTTCCTGCTTCTACGACGCATATGAGCTCGCGGAAAACATCGAATACGACGAAGGCATTGCAGACGCCAACCTGAACATCGGCACGTGCTACAGATTCATGAACGACTTCAACCGTGCGCTCGATTTCTACAGGCGGGCGCTCGCGATAGGCAGGACCGGCAATTTCAGGCTGGCGCTCGGGAAAAGCCTCGTTTACATCGCCAGGATATTCTACTTCCAGAAGAAATACGAGCAGGCCATGGAATACTTCGGCGAAGCCCTGAAGAATTTCAAGGAGGCCGACGACAAACCGAACATGGGGCTCACCCTGATGAGCATCGGAAACATACACAGGAAGACGCAGAGCCCCGAGCGGGCGAAGCAGAACTACCTCCAATCCCTGGAGATACTGGAGACCGTCGAGGACGACTATTACCTCGGCCTGTGCATGGCGAACCTTGGCCTGCTTTCGTTGAAGAGCGACAAGAAGAAGAACGCCATCGACCTGTTCAAGAAGGCCTTCCAGCGTCTCACGGCAGTCAACGCCCAGAGCGAACTCTTCATGTTCAAGCAGCATCTCAAGGACGAATACGGGCTGGATTTCGACACTCTGACGCCGAAGAACTGACTCAGCCGGCCGGAGGCCGCCGGCTAACCCGTGAAATAGATGGTGATCCCGACGGTTATGGGGAAGGACCTGAAGTGGTTCACCGACACGAGGGGCCTTGCGACGCTCGGTTTCCTGACGTATTTCCATCCCGCCTCGAAGAACAGCCCTATCGTGGCGAACCTGTACTCGAATCCCGCCAGGAGGAAATACCCGAACGACTCGGTCTGGTTGAAATAGGTGTCCTTGTACTCCGTTGCGAAAGCCCCCTTGTACGTCACCCTGTTCCAGAAGGCGAGCAGCACGGCCGCCTTGAGATAGATGTTTATGCCGAGGAAATGCTTCGGCCTCGAGAACTCGAACATCTCGTCCCATTGCATGAGGGCGGTGTACTCGTTGAACAGGTTCACCCGTATCCCGAGGTAGACGTTCGAGATAATCAGGTCGCTGAATTCGTTGCCGAACCTCCTCCGGCCGGTGTAGATTTCGTAGAACCCGCCCAGGAGGAACTGGTAGAAAGGCATGCCGATGTAGGACAGCTCCACGCCGCCGATTGGAATCGGGAACTTCACGTCCCCCAGCGTCAGCTTGGCCCAGACCACGCCAGACGCGAACAGGTCGTCGTAATGCGCCCAGCCGGCCGAGCCTTCCTTCATCTCAATGTACATGAAGTTGAAGACCGTCACCGAAGTGCGCACGTTCTCGAGCTTCTTCGTGGCGTATTTGCGGGTCTGCTGATAGCTCTTGATGCCCTCCTGCTCGAGGTCCTCGTCCCCTTCCGGCGGCGGCTCCTCGGATTCGCCTTCCAGCAGGGCCTCGGACAGCGGCTTGTCCTGGGCGTCGCCCGCGCCCTGGGGGCCTCCCGAAGCGGCCTGGAGGAAGAAGGCTTCGCCGCTGCGGAGGAAGTCCGGGACGGCCGGCGCAGCCGGGGCGGGGTCCGCGCAGACAGCCGGAGCGAGGAGAACGGCAGACAGGAACGCCGCCAAAGCAGAGCGGACTGGAAGGGTCTTGCAGGCCCGTCGCGGTCCCGAGCCCCCCATCGGTCCTCCTCCAAACGCTGAATCCGGCGCCCCCTGCGCGCTGCCGCATGCGGGGGGCAATGTTATCAAACAGGCGGCGCCTGGTGAAGGAAAATCACTCCGACTCCCGGAGTTCTGCGTGAATCCTCCGGATCTCCTCGAAGCTTTCGAAGAACACCGCGGATATGGCCGGGTCGAAATGCGTCCCCGTGTCCTGCTTCATGATTGCCATGACCTTGTCCATGGGGAACGCCGGCTTGTAGCACCTGGGATTGGACAGGGCGTCGAACACGTCCGCTACGGCGACGACCCTGCCTGCGATCGGTATGCTTTCGCCCTTGAGGCCGTGCGGGTAGCCGGTTCCGTTCCATTTCTCGTGGTGCGTGAGGGCGATGCTCTCGGAGAGCCTCATGATTTCGGATTCGGAGCCTTCGAGTATCTTCCCGCCGAATATGGTGTGCTTCTCCATCTCGACGCGCTCCTCGGGGGTGAGCTTGCCCGGTTTGAGCAGTATCGCGTCCGCGACGCCGAGCTTGCCCACGTCGTGCATGGGCGACGCGTGCCCGATGAGCTCGACATCCTTCGAGGGCATGCCCATGTTCGCGGCAATCACCCTGGAAAACTCGGAGATTCTCCTGATGTGCCTGGCCGTGTCCTGGTCGCGGTACTCGGCCGCCACGGCCAGCCTGAAGATGGTGTCGAGATGGGCCTCCCTGAGCGCCGAGGTGAGCTTGGCGTTCTTCACGGCCACCGCCGCCTGCGACGCCAGGGCCTGCACCGCGGCGACGTGGTCCTCCTCGAAGGGGACGATGCGCCCGTCGCTCGCCGTGGAATTGATGAGCTGGAGGACGCCGACCATCCTGCCGTCCGGAGCCTTCATGGGGACGTTCAGCACCGACTTGGTCCTGTAGTCGCTCCTCTGGTCGAAGTCCTTGTTGAAGCCCACAGGCGTGTCGGGAGGCAGATCGTACACGTCCGGGAAGTTCAGGGTTTCGCCGGTCAGCGCCGAATAGCCGGCGAGGCTCTGCCTGGATACGGGGATGGCGAACGGCGTGAACAGACCTCGTTCGGCGTCGGCCCCCATGCGGCGGGTCAGCGTGTCGTTCTGGCAGACAAGGAAATCCAGGTTCGATCCGTTGACGATGTACAGCGATCCGGCGTCCGCCCTGGTCAAGGCCCTGGCCTCGTGGACTATGAATTCGAGGAGCTCGTCGAGGCTCTGGATGCTCGTCAGGGCTATTCCCGTCTCAATCAGCCTCGACGCCATGGCCTTGGATATCCTCGTCTCCACCTACTCCTCCGGATGTGTTTCAGGCCAGCACTTTCGCAATCCTCTCGATTGCCCAGTCAATCTCCTCGCGGCTGATGGTGAGCGGAGGGGCGAACCTGATTACCAGGTCGTGCGTCTCCTTGCAAAGCAGGCCTTCTTTCATGAGCTTCTCGCAGAAAGGCCTCGCGCCGCCGGATTCCTTGCGGACCTCCACTCCCACGAAAAGGCCGAGCCCCCTCACGTCGGTCACGTGGGGGGATTTGATCCCCCGAATCTTCCCGATGAAGTACTCGCCCGATTCCTTCGACTTCCGCGGCAGGTCCTCCTTCTCAATGACCTCCAGCGCCGCGAGCCCCGCCCTGCAGGCGAGGGGGTTGCCGCCGAAAGTCGAGCCGTGGCTGCCCGGGTCGAACACGCCCATGATTTCCGCGCTGGACGCGACCGCGGACACAGGGTAGACGCCCCCGCCGAGCGCCTTGCCCAGTATGAGCGCGTCCGGCCTGACTCCGTCCTCGTGCTGGTAGGCGAAGAGCCTGCCGGTCCGGCCGAGACCGGTCTGAATCTCGTCGAGCACGAGCAGGGTCCTGTTTTTCCTGCATATGTCCGCGGCCCTGGACAGGAATCCCCTCGGCGGGATTATTATGCCGCCCTCGCCCTGAATCGGCTCGACCATGAAGGCGACCGTGTCCGCGTCGACCGCGGCCTCGAGCGCGGCGGCGTCACCGAATGGAATCGTCTGGAACCCCGGGGTGAAGGGCCCGAATCCGCGCTTGTAGAGGGGCTCGGTGGAGAATCCCACGATGGTCGTGGTCCTGCCGTGGAAGTTGTTCGCGCAGACCACTATCTTCGCCCTGCCCTCCGGAACCCCCTTCTTCTCGTAGCCCCAGCGCCGCACCATCTTGATGGCCGTCTCCACCGCCTCCGCCCCGGTGTTCATCGGGAGCACCTTCTCCATGCGCGTGAGCTCCGCGACCTTCCGCATGAACGCCCCGAACAGTTCGTTGTGGAAGGCCCTCGAAGTGAGCGTGAGCTTGGACGCCTGGTCCTTGAGCGCCGCCACGATTGCAGGATGGCAGTGGCCCTGGTTGAGCGCCGAATAGCAGCTCAGCATGTCGAGGTATTTCCTGCCCTCGACGTCCCAGACCCAGCATCCTTCGCCGCGCTCCAGCACGACAGGGAGGGGATGGTAGTTGCTCGCGCTGTATTTCTCCGCCGCCTTGATGTAATCGCTCGTCTTCTTCATGGCTTTCAATTCCGAAAAAGGACTTCCTGCGCAAAACGGCATATCAGTCTAGTGGCGGCCCGGCTTTTTTCAATTCCAAAGCGGAATCAGTCGAGCCCCAGGAATATCCTCCGCAGCGAGGGCCCCTTCGAGTAGACCGCGAACCTGCCCCCCGGCGACAGGCCCGCGGAATCGGCGGCAGGGGCGGGCCTCTGCGTGGCGGACCCGAACCTCGCCCTCAGCCTGAGGCCCCCGTGCGTCCACAGGACCTGCCCCCGGTCGGAAACGCGGAGGTCGGAGATGGGGGAAGCGGAGTCGAGCCTACCCCAGACCGAGGCCTTCGCGTGCCAGCCGAACACGCATGTCCCGGCCGCGTCCTTCAGGAGGAAGACCGCGCCCTCGCCCCGGGAAAAGCACGACAGGCCGGCCACCTCGAATCCCTTCGGGACCTTGAAGGCCGCCGGCCCTTTCCCGTCCGCGCCGCTGAGCACGACTCCGCCCGACTCGTCCCTCCTCGCGAGCCATTTCCCGTCGGGCGAAATGGCGGGCATGCTCCCGGCGGTCCTGAGAATCGGCTCCGCCCCCTTCCGCACCTCCGTCACGACGCACTCCGACCTCTCGCGGTACGCAGCCCGGGATCCGTCCGCGGAGAGCGACAGGTCCGAATCGTCCGATTTCGACGACTGGTCGAGCAGGAACCCGGATGAGTCGTCGGGCATGTGCACGGCGGCGGCCC
>JBFZBV010000652.1:0-3971 GCA_041308285.1 Planctomycetota bacterium
GCGTCGAGGAGCTGGTGCTGGACGGCAATTCCCAGGAAAATGGCGCGCAGCCCGCCTCCGCCGCGCCGGCCGCGCCGGAGGCCCCCGCCCGGAAACCGGCCGTTCCTTTCAGACCTTCGCCGGCTCAGCCCCAGCAGGGGCGAAGGCCCGACGCCTACGACCTGAGCGTCTCCGCTCCGGTTTCGCACGCAAGGCGGGCCGGGCTCTTCGGCGAGGACGTGGCGCAGCGGGACTGGCGCTTCCAGTGGATTATCGTCTTCGCGGTGGCGGTAGTGATGGCCGTGGTCTTCTTCGCCGCATTCAAGCTTTCCTCGTCCCTTTGAAAGAGGAAAAATGAACAGGTTCGAACTCATCCTGAAAGTCAAGTCGGCGACCGGGTGCCCGGTTTTCACCGAGGGAGAGGAAATCAAGTTCGCATATCCGCGCGTGACCACGACGGCCATGAGGGGATTGTGCGCCTACGCAATCTACGCCATGCACCCTTCCGCCATGGCCATACACCTCGGCGTTTCGCTGGAGGAGTCCGGCCTTTGCGGGGAAAGCGCGGGAGTCGCCGCCTGCCCCGGATGCCGAGGCACTGCCAGGGCGATGTTCGACGTCGAAATCATCAAGGCGCCGGAGCCGAGCCTCACGGGGCTCATCGGCAAGGACCAGAAGGACAAGGACGTCCAGTTCATAATCGACCATCTGAAGCGGATTCCGCTGTTCGAGCCGCTGCCCTTCGAATCGATTAAAAAGATGATTGCCTTCCTCGAACTCAAGCGTTACGAGGACAGGGTCAACGTGATAACCCAGGGTGAGGATGGGAAGCACCTCTTCATCATCATCAAGGGCGAAGTGGAAGTGCTCCAGAAGGGCAAAGACGGACGCGAGAGCCTGCTCGCCACGCTCCGCAAGGGGGAGTGCTTCGGGGAGATGTCTCTCATCACCGGCGACCCGGCCTCGGCGACCGTAAGAGCCGACGGACAGGTCTCGGTGCTCACGATATCCAAGGAGAATTTCCAGAAAATCATCATGCAGAACAACTCCCTGAACATCTATTTCAACCAGCTGCTCGCCCAGCGCCTGAGGAGGCAGAACGTCCAGATAGAAGAGGAGCTGGCCAAAGGCGTGCTCGGGAAACTCAGCATGATATCCCTCCCGGAACTCTCCCAGACCCTGAACATGAACAGCAGGACCGGGACCCTCATACTCTACAACGGGAACCTGAGGGGCGAGGCCTTCTTCGTCAACGGGACCATATTCGACGTCAAGCTCGAGGACCTGAACGGGACCGAGGCGTTCTACAGGCTGCTCACCTGGAAGGAAGGCGACTTCAGGTTCAAGCCCGGCGATCCTGGAGTCGAGAAGAAGATACCCATGGACACGATGGCTCTTCTCATGGAAGGGCTGAGGCGGCTCGACGAAGCGCAGCTCGCTGCAGCCGAGTCGTCGAAAATCTAGCGCAGCCATCCCCCGCAGGCGGGGCGGGCCCGCTTATGCCGGACTGGTGGAGGCGGAGGGACTCGAACCCTCGTCCCGCAGCACTTCCGCCAAGGCATCTACGCGCGTATCCTGTCTTTTGCATCTCGCCTCAGCAGCCCCCGTCAGGCAGGGTTCCGCATCGGCCAGCGTTCCGTTAAATCTCGCACTCGCCGCGGATCGCATACGGCGCGCGCCAGCCCGCTGCAAGCGTCCATCCGCACCCCGCGGGCGTGAGCACGGCGGACGTGGCCGCTAGGCGGCCATTGCCAAATTGTATTCGTCTTTTGTGGTTTTGCCGGGGGGTTTTAAGAGATTCCCGGCGTCCTCTGCGCGCAACCCGGGCTTCAATTTGCCCGGTCGATACCATTTCGCCCCCTGAACGCTCCCCGGCCGAAAGCCGTCCGGCCGGACAGCGTCTGTACACGCGGATTATATCATGTTCTTCCGGCTTTACAAACAGCGTCCCGATGCTAAGCTTTGCATCTCCATCAGGGCGGAGTCCGTCTTGGCGTTTTGCCCGGAGCAGGAAGATGAGCGAAGGAACGAACGGAATCGAAACCCTCCACCCGCTTGAAATCAGGGCATTGCGGGTTTTCGACCGGAATCCGGGCATGGAGCTGAACGAGAGCCAAATCAAGTCCGAGGGCGGGTTCGAGGAAGGCCAGGAGCGCAGGGCAATCGAACTGCTCAAGACCAGGGGCATGCTCGTCCAGACGCGGGAAATCAAGGATCCCGTCCTGCAGTTGACCGATTTCGGCCGGTCTCAGCTCGAGGAAGGCCCGCTGGAGGCGAGGATACTCGAACTGATTCCCGAAACCGGAATCACCCAGTCCGAAATCAGGGAGAAACCCGGTCTCGATCCGGAGTCCGTCGGGCCGTCCGTCGGAACGCTCAAGAAGCTCGGGCTCATCGATTTCCACGAAGGCGGTCTCATGACTCCGGTCGGAAACAAAGGCATAGGCATAGGCATTCTCAGGAAGACCATGGAACTCGCGTCGGAATGGACGCCAATCGTCATCCTCGGGGGGGAAGTCGGCGAAGCCGGCCTGAAATTCGTGGAGGAGAAATCCAGGAAGAGAGGAAAAGGGAACGCGCTCTTCTCGATAAAGGAGAAGGTGGAAAGGCACTACGCCGCCACCGATTCGGGCCGCACGGCCATGGCAGCGCTGAAGAGTTCGATTCTCACGGGCGATGAAATAACCGAGCTCACTCCGGACATGCTCAGGACCGGATCGTGGAAAGGCAGGCAATTCAGGAAATTCAACCTGGGCCTTTCGCCCCCGCGCGTCAACGTGGGGCGCCGGCACCCCTACAGGGTCTTCCTCGACGGGTTGAAGCGCAAGCTCACGTCCCTCGGGTTCAAGGAGATGAGGGGTTCGCTGACCCAGCCGGAGTTCTGGAACTGCGACGCCCTCTACATGCCCCAGTTCCACTCCGCCCGCGAAATCCACGACATATACATGGTCAAGGAGCCGGGGTACTGCGATTCGGCTGCCGAACCGTTCAGGTCCCGGGTGGCCGCGGCTCACTCATGCGGCGGGCAGACGGGCAGCCGCGGGTGGGGCTACGAGTTCGACGAGAAGCGCTCCCGGCGGAACCTCTTCCGCAGCCACGGCACCGTCCTTTCCGCGCGGACCCTCGCCTCGGGCCCCGACGTCCCGGGCAAGTACTTCGCCGTGGCCCGCTGCTTCAGACCCGACAAGGTCGACGCCACCCACGCTCCCGATTTCTTCCAGATTGAGGGAATAGTCCTCGGCCGGGACATAAACTTCAGGACCCTCCTCGGCCTGCTCAAACTATTCGCGGTGGAAATCGCAAAGGCCCCGGAAATCAGGTTCACGCCGGCCTATTTCCCCTTCACCGAGCCCTCGGTCGAGGTGCACATGAAGCACCCCGTCCTCGGCTGGACCGAGCTGGGCGGAGCCGGCATATTCAGGCCCGAGGTCACTCTCCCGCTCGGCGTGAGCGTGCCGGTCATAGCATGGGGTCTCGGAATCGACCGGATGGCTATGATGGCCCTGGGCATGAACGACATAAGGGACCTGTTCACTAGAGACCTGAACCGGCTGCGCCAGAGCAGGATGCCGGTTCTGTGAGGTGAATCATGCCGACCATCACGGCATTCAAGAACGACTTCGAGGGGCTCCTGGGACGGGGAATCGCGGAGCCGGAGCTGCAGTCGCTGCTGGGACTCTGCAAAGCCGAGCTCAAGTCCATGGACGAGGCCACCGGCGAGATGAGGATTGAGCTCACGGACACGAACAGGCCTGACTTGTGGTGCATCGAGGGCGTCGCGAGGCAGATGCGCGCTGCGCTCGGATCCGGCATCGGGGACTACGTCTTCTTCGGCTCCCCTCCTGGCGCGGACAGGCGAATCGTCGTGTAACCGTCGCTCATGGGGATAAGGCCGTTCATAGCGGGTTTCGAGGCCGAAGGGATATCCGTCACGTCGGAATCGCTGAAGGGAATCATCGAGGTCCAGGAGAAGCTCTGCGAAGCCTACGGCC
>JBFZBV010000653.1:0-6241 GCA_041308285.1 Planctomycetota bacterium
ATCCGGAAACGTCGGTTATCCTGGCCCCGTATATTTGTCATAAGGCAAAGACCCCGCCGCAGTCATGGGCCGGGCTTTGAGACTGCGGCAGGGCCTCACAGGGAAGAACGGTCATTCCGCCTTGCAAGTCATCCCCAAACCTCATGACCCCCGATCCCGATGACCGCACCAACGATTCCGCGCACGACTCCTCACGGCCTGCGGCAGGGGAGGGAGTTGACTCGCCGCGGGATTCGCCTATGATGGCTTCGTGCCGCGGGGACGTTGACGCGCGCGCATTGCCAGCTCGGCGCATATTCGGAGGTTTTCCGCATGAGACGGCTGCTTTTCATGTCCGCTCTGGCTGCCTCGGCCCTGGGAGCGGTCCTGTTCCTCGGCCTTTCCGCCCGCGGGCAGGCCCAGGGCGAGGACGACGATTGCGTGAAATGCCACCTCGAGAAGACGCCGTTCATAGTCAAGGACTGGATGGCCAGCAAGCACGCCACGTCGGACAAGAAGAAGACCGGGTGCTCGAAATGCCACGGGTCCGAGCACAACAGCGCCGAAAACAAGCAGCTCGCGGTCATGCCCACGGCCAAGACCTGCAAGCCCTGCCACCTGAAGAGGTTCAAGGAATACGAGAACGGCAAGCACGCGCTCGCGTGGGACGCCCTGATCGCCCTTCCCATGACCATGAAGCAGCCCGACGGGCTCATCAAGGGTATGAAAGGCTGCGGCGGGTGCCACAGAATCGGGAACATGGAACGCGGGCAGATCGCGCCGCACAGGTTCTCCGCCGTGGGCTGCGCAGGCTGCCACGGCCGGCACTCGTTCTCCGCGGAAGAAGCCCGCGATCCGAAGCTCTGTTCGGCATGCCATACCGGCACCGACCACCCGCAGTTCGAGATGTGGTCCGCCTCCAGGCACGGCATAGCCTGGAAGGAGGGCGCCGGATCACGGGGCCCGTCATGCCAGACCTGCCACTTCCCGGACGGAGCGCACGACAACATCACCGCCTGGGGCTTCCTGGCCGTGAGGGTCCCGGAGGACGATCCCGCGTGGATGGCGGACAGGCTCGAGATTCTCAAGGCGTTCGGCGTCCTGGACGCGGAGGGCAAGCCGGGCCCGCTGTTCGCTGCGGTCGACAAGCTCAAGCTCGCCAGGACCACCAAGGAGGCCTTCGCGGAGCAGAGGGAGAGGCAGATTGCCGTCTGCAGGAAGTGCCACGCCGAGGACATGATACGCGAGCGGTTCAAGCTTTACGACGGCGTGCTCAAGGAGGCGGACGCGATCTTCGCGAAGGCCATCAAGGCGGTCGCGGGCCTGTACGCGGACGGTCTCATCGCCCAGAGGGCCGGGTCGCCCGTCAAGGGCTACCCGTTCGTCCTCGACTTCTACGAGGTGGAGACGGACGTCGAACAGAAGCTCTTCCTCATGTTCGAGGAGTACAGGATGCGGACCTTCCAGGCCGCGTTCCACGACAACTGGGACTACTGCCAGTGGCGCGGCTGGGCCAAGATGAAGAAGACGCTCGTCGAAATCGAGGAGAAGGCACGCGACATGAAGGCCAAGGCCGGGAAGTGAGGCTGAGCTCCCGTTCCGCTCCCGGTATCGCGGGGAGGCTCCATGAACTTCGCGCTTTCCGCCCCGGGAATTCGCAGGCGATAGTTGATTCGTCGGCAGCGCTTCCATATGCGGCAATCCCAAGACATCAATCCACAGCCTGACGCAGCATATTGAATAGCCGTATATTGGATGTCATTGCGAGGAGCGCGCAGCGCGACGAAGCAATCTCATCGTTAATCAGAGCGGAGCAGGGCCATTGAATTCTGCATTCGCAATGACAATCCCGGGATGTTCAAACGGATTTTCGAGGCACTGGTCCCCCTCTCCCTCGGGGAGAGGCGGGGCCGGGCCTTTCAAGTGAATCCTGATTCACATTTTCCTTGCTCCCCCTTGCGGGGCGGACGTATAATGTGAATCGGAATTCACAACATGGCTGCGAAGAAGCTCAAGACCGAAGTCCGGAAGCGCCAGATAGCCGAGGCGGCGCTCGAGGCCGTGGCCGCGGGCGGCGTCAGGAACCTGTCCGTGGCCGGCATCGCACGCCGGGCCGGCATGGCCCCGTCGAACCTCTACCGCCACTACCGCGGAAAGTCGGAAGTCATCCGCGCGCTCCTGGAGTTCATCGACGAGCGTCTGCGATCCAACCTCGCGGCGGCCTCGGCCTCCGCCCGGACGCCCATGGGGCGGCTCCGCGACGTCCTCCTCATGCACCTCGACCTCGCCGGCGAGTTCCGGAGCATCCCCATTCTCCTGTTCTCCGAGGAAATCTTCCACGGGGACAGGCCGACTCGCAGGAGGCTGCAGTCCATCCTCGGGAACTACTTCCGCGCCCTGGCCGCCATCGCCGCGGAGGCCCGCGAGGCGGGAGAAATCCGCCCCGACATACCCCCGGACCGGGTCGCGCTCATGGCCTTCGGGACCGTCATGCCGGCCGGCATTCTCTGGCACCTCACCGGCGGAGGGTTCGACCTCAGGGCGCAGGCCCGGAGCCACTGGGAACTGCTGGAAGAGGCCCTATCCCCGGCCGGGGGGCGAAGGCGCCGCAAGGCGCGGGATCGCGCGAAGCAAGGAGCGAAGGAAACATGAAAAAAGCAGCAGCAGCAATCGTCGTTTTTTCCGCCGCCGCGGTCGTGGCGTTCATGGCTTTGAAGCCGGCCGAATCGCGGCGCGGCCGCCTCGTGCTCAGCGGGACAGTCGAGGCCGTCGAAGTGCGCCTGTCCTTCCGCTTCCCCGGGGTTCTCGCGGGCAGGGCGGTTTCCGAGGGCGACGCCGTGCGCCAGGGCGACGAGGTGGCCCGACTCGTGGACGCCGAACTCGTGCACGAGAAGGACCTGAGATCCGCGGCGCTCGCCCAGCTCGCGTCCGGAAGCAGGCCGGAGGAGATAGCCCAGGCCGAGTCGGCCGCGCGGGCGGCGAAAGCCGCACTCGACGCCGCCCTGGCGGGCTCCAGACCCCAGGAAATCGCCCAGGCGCGCGCGGCCGTCGCGGCGGCCAGGGCGCAGCTCGACGCCCTGGTCGCGGGATCACGTCCCCAGGAAATCGAGGCGGCCCGCGCGACGGTGTCCGCCGCGACCGCCGAAGTCGCCCGCTGGACTTCCGAGGAGAAGCGGACGGAGAACCTCTCCGCCGGCGGCGTGGTCTCCGAGCGGGACCTGGAGTCGGTCAGGACCGCACGCGCCTCGGCCGAAGCCCGGCTCGTGGAGGCGCGCGAGCGCCTGAAGCTGCTCGAGGAGGGCCCGCGGAAGGAGACGGTGGACCAGGCCCGCGCGGCGCTGGACCAGGCCGGGCAGGCCCTGTCGCTCGCGACCGAAGGGCCGCGCAAGGAGGCCGTCGAGCAGCTCAGGGCGGCCTGCGAAGGCTCCGAGGCCGCCCTCGAGCTGGTCAGGGCCGGACCGCGGCGCGAGACGATCGACCAGGCGCGGGCCGCCCTGGCCCTCGCAGAGACCCGCCTCGCGGACTCCGTGCTCCGCGCTCCCGTCGGCGGCGTCGTGCTCTCGCACCACGCAGAAGCAGGCGAGTACGCCGCGCCAGGAGTACCGGTCGTCACAATCGGGGACCTGTCCAGGCCGTGGATTCGCTGCTGGCTGGAAGAGCCCGATCTCGGCCGCGTCCGGCTGGGCCAGGAGGTCCGGGTGACGGCCGATTCCCTCCCGGGAAGGGTTTTCACGGGCAGGGTATCCTTCATCTCCTCGGAGGCGGAGTTCACGCCCAAGAACGTGCAGACCCGCGAGGAGCGCTCCCGGCTCGTGTTCCGCATGAAGGTCGCGGTCGGCAATCCCGACGGACTGCTCAAGCCCGGCATGCCGGTGGACGCTGAAATCGACGCTCCGGAGGCCGCCCGATGACGCATGCAATCGAGGCCAGGGGACTCTCCAGGTCATTCGGACCGGTCAAGGCCCTGGACGGTCTCTCCTTCGAAGTGGCGCACGCCGAGCTCTTCGGCCTCGTGGGGCCGGACGGCGCGGGCAAGACCACGGCCATGCGAATCCTCGCCGGCATCATGCGGCCGTCTGCGGGCGAGTGCCGCGTGGAAGGCCTGGACGCGGCATCGGAGCCGGAAAAGGTGAAGGAGGAAATCGGCTACATGAGCCAGCGTTTCGGGCTCTACGCCGATCTCACAGTGGACGAGAACCTGCGTTTCTACGCCGACCTCTTCGGAGTCGGCCGGGCGGAGCGGGAAGAGAGGGCGGCGCGCCTCCTGGGCTTCAGCGGCCTCCTTCCTTTCCGGGGCCGATACGCCGGCAACCTCTCCGGCGGCATGAAGCAGAAGCTGGGGCTCGCGTGCGCGCTGATTCACAAGCCCAAGGTGCTGCTCCTCGACGAGCCGACGAACGGGGTGGACCCGGTATCCCGCAAGGACTTCTGGAGGATTCTCGACGGTCTGCGGCGCGAGGGGGTCACGATTTTCGTGTCCACGTCCTATCTCGACGAGGCGGAACGCTGCGACCGCGTGGGACTCCTCCACCGAGGCAGGCTCCTGGCTTGCGCGGCTCCTGCGGAAATCCGCAGGACTCTCGGCGGCCGGGTGACCGAGGTCCGCGCGGCCGACCCGCGGGCCGCGGCGCGCGCACTGAAGACGGCCCTGGGCTCCTCTGCGGTCGGCCTGATGGGAGACCGGGTGCATGCGGCCGCGGGGGAGGAGGAGGTGCGCCGGGCGCTCGCGGACGCCGGCGTGGAACCTTCGGACGTGCGGCCCGTGGAGTCGACCCTCGAGGACGTTTTCGTGTCCGTGCTGGGCGCAGGAGCGGAGGATGAGGCGGATGCGGGGATCTAATCCGGCGGTCAGCGTGCGGGACCTGGAGAGGCGCTTCGGCGGCTTCAAAGCCGTGGACCGCGTGAGCTTCGACGTGTCGCGCGGGGAGATATTCGGCTTCCTCGGCCCCAACGGCGCGGGCAAGTCCACCACGATTCGCATGCTCTGCGGAGTGCTCTCCCCCACCGGCGGGTCCGGCTCGGTGGCCGGGTTCGACATCTCGAGCCAGCCCGAGAGGATAAAGGAGAGAATCGGGTACATGAGCCAGCGCTTCTCGCTCTACGAGGACCTGACCGTGGAGGAGAACATGGACTTCTTCGGCGGCATCTACGGCCTGGACCGGAGGAGGAAGTCGAAACGCAAGGCGTGGGCTGCGGACGCCGTCGGGCTCGGCGGCGTGCTGGGACAGCAGGCGGGCAAGCTCGCGGCAGGGGTCAAGCAGCGGCTGGCGCTGGCCTGCGCGGTGCTCCACGAGCCCGAAATCCTCTTCCTCGACGAGCCGACCTCCGGCGTGGACCCGCTGAGCCGCAGGAGGTTCTGGGACCTCATAAACGACCTCGCCGCCGGGGGCGTCACGGTGTTCGTGACCACGCACTACATGGACGAGGCCGAGTACTGCGAGAGGCTGGGATTAATCTATCGCGGGAAGCTGGCTGCGCTCGGCCCGCCCCGGGACCTCAAGGGCCCGGCCATGCGAGGGGCGGTGTTCGAGGTGCGGTGCGAGAGGCCGGTGGAAGCGCTCGCGCACGCTGCCGCCGCCCCGGGTGTGCGGGACGCCTCCATGCTCGGCGGCGCCCTGCGGGTCCTGGTCGACGGCGGGAGCGCAATCGGCGGAGTCCGCGACGCGCTCCGCCGGTCGGGGATTGAGGCGGAGCTGGCGGCGGTCGAGCCTACGCTGGAGGAGGTCTTCTCGTCCCTAATAGGCGCCTTCGACAGGGACGAGGGATCCCTCAGCCGCTTCGACAAGCCTGTGTCGTAGAAATTGAAGGAATATCCCGATTTCCACGCGCGAAGCCCTTCGACAGGCTCGGGGCGCAGCGCGTGGTATGACCCGTACGAGCCCTGCCTTTCTTGGTTCCCGCTCGTCCGGGTCATGGAGGCGGACAGGTGAGCATGCGGAGGTTCAGAGCCGTGGCGCGCAAGGAGTGCCTGCACGTCCTGCGGGACCCTCTCTCCCTCGCGTTCGCCCTTGCCATTCCGGCGCTGCTCCTCCTGCTTTTCGGGTACGCGCTGGCCCTGGACGTGGACGAGGTGCCCGTGGCGGTGTGGGACCAGGACCGCACGCCGCTGAGCAGGGACTTCGTCTCGCGCTTCGAGGGATCGAGGTATTTCAGAATCCGATCGCGCGTGACGAGCTTCCGGGAAATCGAGGATGCGCTCGAGAGAAGGGAGGCGCTGCTTGCGCTGGTCGTCCCCGGGGACTTCGACAGGGAGCTCTACGCA
>JBFZBV010000654.1:0-3251 GCA_041308285.1 Planctomycetota bacterium
ATGGCAATCACGCTGTTCTACCTCGGCAGGGTCTTCGACGAGAAGGGCGAGGCCGAAAACGTGAATAAATACCTCGAGGAGTTCGAGGCCAAGTACAAGGAAATACCCGACATGGTCCTGCCTGCGACGTTCCTCAGGCTCCGCGCCAACTTCATGCTGAAGAACTCGAGGGGCGTGGAAGACATGTTCGCCATCCTCAAGGACGTGGACAACCTCCTTCGGGCCAAGCAGGGGAGGAAGAAGGCGCACGAATACGTGATTATCGGCGCCCAGCTCACGGGCAAGCTTTTCAGCGATCTCGCAGCCCAGGCCAAGGTGGACGGCCAGATGGAGATGGCCGCCGACTGCTCGGACAAGGCCGCGGCGTACCTGTGGATCTGGATTGAGGCGTCCGTGCTCGACCGGCCGGACGTCAACCCCGCCGAGGCCGTGGCCAAGATGGACGCCGTCGGCATAAAGCAGTTCCAGGCCGGCGAGTTCGACAAGGCCGCGCTGATATACGACAGCATCCTCAAGAAGTTCGCCGCCAACCTCACGGACAGGCAGAAGAAGGAAATCCCCATCAAGGCCGGCGACTGCTATATAAAGATGCAGGACTGGGAGCAGGCCAGGGCGATCTTCGAGGATCTCAACAAGGCGTCCTTCAACCTCGCGTACGTCGAGAAGCTCGTGTTCGTGTACGACTCCTACGGCGACAAGCTGCGCAAGGAGCGCAAGGAGAAGGAAGCGCACGTTATGTACAACGCCGCGCTGGAACTCTACGGCAAACTTCTCCAGAAGCCCAACCCGGACAAGCAGGAGTGGTGGGACTGGAAGCTCGCCGTGTGGAAAATCATGTTCAAGAAGGGCCTGTTCAAGGACATCGCGGACCAGATTACGAAGATCAAGGCGATGTACCCCGAGCTCGGCGGCACGAAGACCCAGAAGGAAATCGAGGACATGCTGAACCAGGCCAAGGAGAGGGCGAGGTAGATTCTGCGGAGATTTTCAAGGAGATGCGGATGAGATTGGCGTATGTCGCTGCAGCGGCCCTGGCGTTCCTTGCCGCCCTGCCCGGCCCGGCATCGGCGGCCGAGAAGGGCAAGGACATCATCATAACGACCGACGGCAAGAGCAAGGAAGTCACCGCGGTGCTGGAGGAGAACTTCGCGCACTGCAGGTTCAGGATTGGGACGCAGGAGCAGAAGATTAAGATTACGGACGTGAAGCAGGTGGTCTACTACGACGCGCCGGAGGATTTCACGGAGGCCATGGGCCTGTTCGGGTCCAAGAAGTACGTCGAGGCCCTCGGCGGGTTCGAGAAGGCCAAGGACGCGTCCGGCGTGCGCGACTGGATTAAGCAGTACGCGCTCTTCTACCAGGCCGAGTGCAACAGGAAGATCGGCAAGGCGAGCAAGGCGAACTACAAGACGGCCGTGGAGAAGTACAACGAGCTGCTCACCGCCGTGCCCGGGACGAAGTTCTTCGCCGAGGCGATGTTCTACATAGGCGAGAGCCTCGCGAACCTCGGGGATTACGACCAGGCCGTCGCGGCGTACCGCAAGCTGCAGACGGAGGTTTCCAACAAGGCGCTGGAGCCGAAGTGGGCCATGGAGGCCGACATCGCGGAAGGCAGGGTCCTGGAGACCAAGAAGGACTACGTCGCAGCCTTCCACAAGTACACCTCGATACACACGTCGGCCACCAGGCAGGGGCTCAAGGACATAGCGAGCATGGCGCTGCTCCGGCAGGGGCTGTGCATGCTGGCCCAGGACAAGGCGGCCGAGGCCGAGAAGTTCTTCAACGACATCTACAACAGCGCCACCGGCGAGGGGCCGGACATGCGCGTGGTCAAGGGCGGGGCCTGCATCGGGCTGGGCCGCTGCTACCTCAAGGCGAACGACCCTCGCAAGGCGAGCTTCTGGTTCCTGAAGTGCGTCGTGGTCTACTTCACGTCCGAGGAGTTCCACCCGCAGGCGCTCTATTACGCGGGCCTGTGCTTCCACCAGCTCAAGAAGACGGACCCGCCGTCCGCGGCCCAGGCCAAGGCCTTGTTCGCGGACCTGTCGAGGAGGTATCCGGAGTCGGATTTGGCCAAGGAAGCGAAGAAGCTCGGGTATTGAAAGAGGAGCCTTTTCTGTGGAAATGGTTTGAAAATGCGCCGGACGGCGATTAAGATTTTTCCTTCAGGTTTTCGAGACACCGACTGCAACTGGAATTTGAAAGGGAAGGGCGGATGAAATCGAGACTTTTGCTCTGCCTGCTCGCGGTCGCTTTCATCATGTTCTACGCAGCAGGACTGGTCGCCGCCGAGGAGGGCGGGGGCGACGAGGAGGCGCCAACCAGGGAATACGGCTTCCTGGACATGGTGGCGGCCGGCGGATTGGTCGGCCACACAATCATCCTCTGCTCGGTCATTTCCCTCGCCATGATTATCGAATCCGCCGTGCATCTCCGCAGGGACAAACTCATCCCCCCCGAAATCCTGAGCGAAATCGAGGTGCTCTTCGAGGACGAGGAGTACGACGAGGCCATTGAGCTTTGCGAGGCCGAGCCTTCCTTCTTCACCAACGTCGTGGGCACGACCCTCCCCAAGAGGGATCAGAGTTTCAACTCCATCATGGAGTCCATCGCGGTGGCGAGCGAAGGCGAGGCAGGCCGCCTTCACATGAAACTCTCGTACCTGTCGCTGATTACGCAGATCGCGCCGATGCTCGGGCTTCTCGGCACCGTGCAGGGCATGATTGTGGCCTTCCAGAAGATTGCCACGTCCCGCGGCGCCCCGGAGCCTGCAGAGCTCGCCGACTCGATTTCAATGGCCCTGGTGACGACATTCGAAGGGCTGTGCGTGGCCATACCCGGCACGGGAGCCTTCATCTTCATGAGGAACAGGGTCGTGCGCCTCTCGAACGACGTGCAGGGCATCATCGAGGATCTGTTCGAGAAGTTCAAGCCTGCGGCATAACCGCCGCGGCCGAATCAGGGTTCGGGGGCCGGAGGAACAGGAGGACGAAATGGCCAAGACACCGGAGATGGCATGCGACCTGAACATGACGCCCATGATTGACGTCGTGTTCCAGCTAATCATCTTCTTCATGCTCGTGACGGAAATGTCCCAGGCTGACCTAGAATCCATGGAGCTGCCCGACGCATCCGAGGCAGTGCCCGACGACAAGCCGGAAAAGAACAGGATGGTAATCAACGTAAACAAGAAGGGCGAAATCAAGATTAGGGGCAAGAAGTACAACGTCCCCAACCTCAAGAACTACCTC
>JBFZBV010000655.1:0-6016 GCA_041308285.1 Planctomycetota bacterium
TGTACAGGGCCGAGGAAGACCTGTTCGAGCCTGCGAGGTACCAGACCCACACGGGATACAGCCCGTCGGCAGGCAGGTCCGGCGTCCACGTCGCCGTGCAGCCGCCTTCCGGAGACGTATCGGCCCACCTGTATCCGCCGCCGGCGAAACCCGCACCCGCCGCTTGCCCGGCGTTCCATGATCCGGTCTCGGCGTAGGAAGGGCCGGAATCCGCGTCGTCGACGATGATTTCGGCGGCCTGCCTGCTCCGCTCCCTGCAGGAGAAGACCCTTGCGCCGGCCGACTCGAGCATGGGAATCAGGAAGTCCATCGCGATCTCGTTGGTGTGGACGTCCTCAATCAGGCCGTAAACCTCGCTCCTCTGGGTCGTCCACGTGCCGGTTGCGGCGCTGTAGACGTAGCCGTGACCGGGGGAGACCACGATATTTGCGCCCGAGAGGGCGCCGGCCTTGGCTGGAGACGCCCGTTCCGGAGGGCAAGGCGATGGGCCGAGAAGCGTGAAAGGCAGGGCGTTGCTCCTGCCGGCAGCGGTGGTCACGGAGATGCCGCCGCCAGCCCAGCCCGGCGGGACGCAGAGCATGATTTCGACGTCCGTCCAGGACAGGACGTCGTCGTCAGAGGCTGGGACCGTTCCGCATTGGACCTGCGACTGTGCGGATTCGGCACCGAACCGGACGCCCGAAATCAGGATGACTTCGCCTGCGCAGGCGGCCGGAGGAGATACCGATGCCAGGGCGGGCGCCAGGGCCACCGCAGGCGAGTCCCCGTTTCCGCAGCCGAATCCGAGCGCCACCGACATGAAAACGGCGGCCGGTACAAGAACCGTCCGCCGTGCAGTCCGGACCCGGGTGAAGGCTCCCGGATTAGTTGCCCTTGAGCCCGTCACGTGTGCGTTCCTTCTCTTCTTTCTCCTTGCGGAGCTTCTCAATCTCCTCGTTTAGTTCCCTAATCTGCTTCTTGAGCTGCTCGGACTCCTCGATGAGCTTGTCGACCGTGTCTTTCAGTATTTCCCTCTCCATCGTGATCGTCTTCTCGCGGCTCTTGAAGTTCTCCTTCTCCTTCTCGATGTCCAGGATGGTCTGCTTCAGGCTCGTTATTTCGCCCCTGAGCCTCGGGATGCTCTCCTCGCTCTGCTTCTTCTCGGCCTGGATTTCCTTGAGCATGTTGCGCATGGAAGTGATTTGCTTTTCCATGCGCTCCTTCTCCTTGTCCAGAAGGTCGATCTCGTCGAGCTGGGTCTTGAGCCCGGCGCGCACGTTTTCCATGTCGGCAATCTTCTTCTTCTCCGCCTCGATTAGCTTGCCCTTCTCTTCCGCTTCCTTCTTGAGCCCCTCAATCTTCTTGACCAGGGGGTCGAACTCCTTGAGCAGCTTCTCCCACTCGCCTTTAATCCTGGCTTCCAGGTTGCCCTTGTCCTTGAGGTCGTTCTGCATCCGCGAGATGGACGCCTCCGCCTCGGCGATCTTGGCCTTGATGCCTTCGAATGCTCCGCCCTTGTCGGAGAGTTCCTTCTCGAGCTGGGCTTTCTGGGCTTGCGAGCCCTTGAGCTTCTCGGTCAGGGCCCCGATTTCCTTGGAGGCCGAATCTATCGACTCGAGAATCCTGTCCCTGTCGATGACCACCTTGCCGGTGTCGTTCTTAATCTCTTCGAGCTTCTTCCTGCCGGCCTCGAGGCCGGACTGGGCGCCGGCAATGGATGCCTCGGTTTCGGAAATCTCCCTGAGCAGTGCTTCGTGCTTCTTTCTGAGGTCGGCGGGAATGCCGGACTTGGCCTCGATTTCCTTGAGGAGGGTATCCTTGTTGATGACGCCCTTCTCGAACTCGGACTTGAGCGTATCGTGCTCCTTCTTAATCTGGTCGGTCTTCTCCCTGAGTTCCTTGTTGGCGGCCGAGACTTCCTCGAACTCCTTCACGAGCGGGTCGTGCCATTCCTTGTAGACCTCAATCTTCGACCTGATGGATTCGAGTTCGCTGCTGCTCCGCCTTATGCTCTCGCGGGCTTCGCAGAGCTCCTTGAAGAGCTCCTTGCTTTTCTCCTGTGCTTTCCTGGCTTTCTTCTCGAACTCCCCGGCCCTGTTCTGCTCGAGGATGAAGTTAATCCGCCACATCTCGTCGTCAATCATCGTGCCTTTCTCGCATCCGCCGAACAGAGCGGAAAGACAGCCGACCAGCGCCGGAAATGCCGCGGAAATCAGCCTTTGGCGATGCATCTGCGCCACCTCAAAACGTGAAAAAACCATGTACGCGCAGGCCCCCGAATGCCTATAAATGCAAGAGTATATGAGGTTAAGAGAAAAAATCAATGCCAATTCCAACGCCCTCCGTTAAAATCCGGAACCATGCGGATGGGCACGTTCCGGCAGTCGGGCGACGCCGGCAGAAGGACAGCCGCAATCGATGGGGCAATCCAGTCCGATTCATCGCATGGACGAAAGAAGCTTCCGTATATCGAGCGAGTTCACGCCTAAAGGGGATCAGCCCGAGGCCATCGAGAGAATCGCCGCCGGCTTCCTCGCCGGAACGCGAAGACAGGTGCTCCTGGGAGTCACCGGGTCGGGCAAGACGTTCACGATGGCCAACGTAATCGAGAAGTTGCAGCGCCCGGCGCTCATCATCGCGCCCAACAAGACCCTTGCCGCCCAGCTCTTCACGGAGTTCAGGCAGATATTCCCCGGCAATGCGGTCGAGTACTTCGTGAGCTATTACGACTACTATCAGCCTGAAGCCTACGTGCCCCGGACAGATACGTACATAGAGAAGGACGCCAGGATAAACGAGCGAATCGACAGGCTTCGCCATTCGGCGACCCATTCCCTCATCACCCGCAGGGACGTCATCATAGTGGCCTCCGTCTCGTGCATATACGGACTCGGCTCGCCGGGCAACTACGAGAAGCTGCACGTCCACCTGAGGCTCGGCGACAAGGCCGACCGCGAGAAACTCCTGCGGCGTCTCGCGGCGATTCAATACGAGCGCAACGACTTCGGACTCAAGAGGGGAGCCTTCCGCGTGAGAGGGGACGTCGTGGACGTGCTACCGGCCTACGAGGAAAAGGACGCGCTGCGCATCGAATATTTCGGCGATCAGATAGACCGTCTGTCTTTCGTCGATCCGATCACCGGCCGGATAAAGGCCGACGTCAGGGACGCCGACATATACCCGACCAGCCATTACGTGGCGACCGAGGAGTCCTTGCTCTCGGCGGTCGAATCCATTTCCGCGGAGCTCGATGCCCGGCTGGTCGAACTGAGAAACGACATGAAGCTCCTGGAAGCCCAGCGGCTGGAACAGAGGACGAGGTACGATCTGGAGCTCATGGCCGAGACGGGCTACTGTTCGGGGATTGAGAACTACTCGAGGCACCTGGACAACCGCAAGCCGGGAGAGCCTCCGCATTCGCTGCTGGACTATTTCCCCGAGGATTTCGTCCTTTTCGTGGACGAGAGCCACGTGAGCGTCCCGCAGCTCGGGGGCATGTACAAGGGCGACTATTCGCGGAAGAAGACGCTGGTGGACTACGGCTTCAGGCTGCCTTCGGCATTCGACAACAGGCCGCTCAAGTTCGAGGAGTTCGAGAACAAGGTGAGGCAGGTCTGCTTCGTAAGCGCGACGCCTGCGAAGTACGAGACGGAAGCCTCGGGCGGAATCACCGCCGAGCAGATAGTGAGGCCGACCGGGCTGACCGATCCGGAGATGGAGGTGAGGCCGGCGAAGAACCAGGTCGCCGACGTGGAGAAGGAAATCCGCGCGCGCGCAGCCCGGGGGCAGAGGGTGCTGGTGACGACGCTGACGAAGAGGATGGCCGAGGACCTGACCGAATTCCTGCGCGACTCGGGAATCAAGGCCGAGTATCTCCATTCGGACATAGACACCATCGCGAGAAGCGACATCATAAGGGACCTCAGGATTGGCAAGTTCGACGTCCTGGTGGGCATCAACCTTCTCCGCGAGGGGCTCGACATGCCCGAGGTCTCGCTCGTGGCCATTTTGGACGCGGACAAGGAGGGCTTCCTGCGGAGCGCGACGTCCCTCATACAAACTTCGGGCAGGGCGGCGCGGAACGTGGATGGGAAGGTAATCATGTACGCGGACGAGGTCACGAGATCGATGAAGCTCGCCATGGAGGAGTCGGGGAGGAGGAGAGTGAGGCAGGAGCAGTACAACGCAGAGCACGGCATCACGCCGGAATCCGTCAAGAAGAAGATAGGGGAGGTCCTGTCCAGCATCTACGAGGCGGACTACGTCGCCTTGGACAGGGAGCCGAAGGCCCTGCCGGGTCGCAAGGCCGTGAGGAGGGAGGACCTGCCCGCAGAAGTCGAGCGGATCAGGGGCCTGATGGAAAAGGCGGCTTCGGAACTCGCGTTCGAGAAAGCCGCCGAATACAGGGACATGATATTCGAACTGGAGGAGAGGGACCTGGAACTCCCTTCGAATTCCGAAAGCGAGGGCGCGCCACGCAGCGGCAGGCCCGGGCGCCGGAAGAGGAATTGACGGGGAGCCGGGCCTCCGGCAGCCCGGTTTCAACCGATAATCTTCTGGGACATCACGTCAACGAGCCCCTTGTCCGTGAGCCTCAATTCGGGAATCACGGGCAGCGCAAGGAACGAAAGGACCGCGAAAGGCGATTCGATTCTGCATCCGTTGTCGGATGCGGCTTTCGCAAGCTCTTCGAGCTTCGCGCAGACCGCCGGTGCGGGCAGGCGCGACATCAGGCCGGCGATTTCGAGGGGAAGCGAGGCCGCGACCCTTCCGCCCGCAGCGAAGGCCAGGCCGCCGCCCGTCCTGACGACTTCCCGCATGGCGGCAATCATGTCCTGATCCGACACGCCTGCGGCTATGAGGTTGTGCGAGTCGTGGGCCACCGAAGAGGCCATGGCCCCCATGCGGAGCCCGAATCCGCGGACGAAACCGAGTGACATCCCGGCCCGCCCCGTGTGACGTTCGACCACGACAAGCTTGAGGATGTCCTTGCCGGGGTCGGATTCGAAGAAACCAGCGGAAATCACGGGCCTGCCTGAAGTTGCCCTGGTGACTATCTGCCCCGGGACGATTTCAATGACCGGCACGTCTCCGGAGCAGGCTTTCATTTTCAGCATCCCCGCATCCAGACGGCCGATTCTCATCGTCTTCCTGACTGCCGGAGCCTCGAGGATTTCGATTGGCTCGGCGATGCGGCCGTCCTTCGCCGCGAGGCGGCCCCTGTGGAAAGTCATGCGCACGTCCATCTGCTTCAGGGAGCCGACGCAGGCAAGATCGGCCAGGAATCCCGGGGCGACGGCGCCTTTGCCTCTGAGCCTGTAGTGCTCTGCCGTGTTCAACGTGGCCATCGCTACGGCCCGGATGGGGGGGATGCCCTCGGCCACCGCCCTGCGGATTGAGTGGTCCATGTGGCCTTGGCGAAGCAGGTCCAAGGCCGTCCTGTCATCGCAGGCGAGGCTCATGCGCGGGCTGGTGTATTCGTTCGCCAGCGGAGCCAGGGCCGCCAAGTTCCTTTCCGATGAGCCTTCGCGCACGAGGAGGTGGATGCCTCGCGCAAGTTTCTCGCGGCCTTCGTCGATTCCTATGGTCTCGTGGTCTGTGGACATGCCGGCGGCCAAGTAGGCATTCAGCGCCTTTCCCCGCAAGCCCGGGGCATGTCCGTCGATTCTGGCGGTTCCAGCGGCCTGGATTTTCGCAAGTACGTCCGGGGCAGCGCCGATTACGCCGGGGAAATTCATCATTTCCGCAAGCCCTACGACGCCGTCCATCCCCAGCAATTCGGCGACTGCCTTTTCGTCGATGCATGCACCGGAAGTCTCGAGCGAGGTGGCCGGAACGCATGAAGGGACCATGATGAAGAGGTCCATGGGAAGCCCCTTCGCCGCCTGCAGAAAGTATCGGATGCCCTCGACGCCGAGGACGTTCGCAATCTCATGCGGATCTGCAATCACCGCGCCGGTGCCACGGGGAACGACCTCGCCCGCGAAAATCCTGGGATCGAGCATCGAGCTTTCGACGTGGATGTGGGCGTCGATGA
>JBFZBV010000656.1:0-2642 GCA_041308285.1 Planctomycetota bacterium
AGGCGAGCTTGGATTCCCCCTGGTCGAGGCACTTGCGGGCTGCCGAAGAGAGGGCGCGGAGGACCCGGAGTTCCCTCTCCGCATGCCTCTTCTCCATGCTCGCGGGCACCCAGGAGACCGCGGCAAGGCCGGGCAGCCTCCCGGATTCCAAATCTTCCGCCGCCCCGGAAATCCTCGCCTCGAGCGCCCCGATTCTGGCTGAGACGGATTTGGCCAGCGCGGCCATCGAGCTCGCGAACCGCCTCCTCAGAATCACGTTGGCCAGCTCAACGCTCTTCGCGGCCTCGCCGCCCTGGACCTCGCCCGATATGACCGCAGCCGCCATGGAGAAGCGCCTCATGAGCCTGTAAGCCTTCTTCTCAATCGCGCTCATCGGGACTCGAATCTCCGAGATGGTCCTGTGCGGGCTTCCCCCGCCGGAGGAGGCGACGTCGGTCCTGAGCCTCCTCACGACGACCGGCCGGATGGCGTCGACGTCGATTCGCCCCCCGTCCGATGCGAGAAGCGGATCGATGCACCGCACCAGGGAATCGAAGCCCTCGGGAGTCCCGTCGTGCGGCGTCGCGGACAGGAGGAGGAGGCACTCGCACCTCTCGGATAGCCCGGCAAGCAGCCTGTGCCTCAGGTTCGGCCTGCCGCGCTTCTGCGCCGCGTGGTGGCACTCGTCGAAGACTACGGCGTCCCATCTCACCTGGAGGAGCGACCTCAGCACCGACGACCTCTTGGCCAGGTCCATCGACACGACGATTCTCGGGACGTACGCCCAGGGGTTGACGTGCGGCGGAAGCCTCCTCCGGAGGTCGCGCAGCCGGCTCGAATCGAAGGCGTCGGTTTCAATCCCGAACATCCGCAGCAGCTTGTCCTGCCAGTGGCCGAGCAGCCCTCTCGGGGCCACGACGAGGAATCTCGCGCATCTCCCGCGTTCCGCAAGGCTGGAGAGCACGATTCCCGTCTCCACGGTTTTCCCCATGCCCGCGTCGTCGGCTATGAGAAGCCTCGGGCTCGGGAGCGATTCGATTCTCCTCAGGGGCTCGAGCTGGTATGCCTCATGCCTTATGCATGGCGCGGCCGACGCCCCGGCTCCGGCAGGAAGAAAAGGAGCCCTGAAAGCCTCGTGGAGCGCAATCCAATCCCCGTGGCCGGCAATCGGGCCTTCAGCCGGCCATCCCGCCTCCCTCACCCTCAGGGCGCGGGGCCTGTCGAGCGAGACCAGCACCTTCATCCTCAGGCGCCGGTTCCACTCCTCGATCCCGGCGATTTCGAGGAGATCGTCTCCGTCCCCCCCCACGACCATCCACCTGAGCCCCCGGACGAGGAGGTGCTGTCCGACCTCGAAAGGCATGGCGTCTCCGCGGAGTCATGAAAAAGACCGGTCACGGCAGTCAATGCGCGCGAAAGCGCGCGGCAACACAGGGCCAGGATACACGGCCCGGGCGGGAATTCAAGGGGTAACCGTGCCTCTTTCCGCGGCACGCCGGGGCGTGCGGGGGACGGCTAGTCGAGGACCTTGATTCTGAGCTTCCCGAGGTACGCGGCGATCGGCATGAGGTCGAAGACCGAGGACTCGGATTCGAGCGCGCTCCGTGCCAGCACGACGTGCGTCGCGTCGGCGAAACCCGCGCCGAGCGTCGCGTCGAGACCGATCCACCGGCCCACGTAGACCTCCGTCCACATGTGGAAGCCGAAGGCGCCGTTCCCGCCGGTTCCGGCGACAAGGGAATCGGCGTACACCAGGCCCGAGGCCACCCGCGAAGGGATCCCCGCGGCCCGGCACATGGCGGCCAGCAGCACGGCGTGCTCCGAGCAGTCGCCCTCGAGGTTCCTGGCCACTTCCGAGGCCGTGGCGAAACCCACGCCGAAGTTCTTCTTCTTTATGTTCTGGAAGACCCATTTCTCGATTCTGCGTGCGGCCTTGAGCGAATCCTTCTCCTCTCCCGCGACCTCGCGCGCCTTGTCCCTGATTGCCGGGTCCGCGCAGGCTATGTACGCGGAGGAGGAGAGGAAGGCTTCCATGCCTTCCGCCTTCACGGGCCTTTCGTCCGCCGGGGCGTCCTCGGGCACCGAGATTTCCAGGATAGCGAACCCGCCCCCCTTTTCGACGACCTTCTGGCCCGCGCCGGAGGGCAGGGAATCGAGGCCGGACCCGTCGTCGAGCTCGAGCCTCAGCTTCAGCCGGCGCAGGTTCCTGGCGCCCTCAATCTTCCTGTCCGGCGCCACGGCGAGCTTGAGGAAGATTTCCTTCGCCTCGCCCTTGGCCTGCGCAGCCTCGCGCGGCATGCGGTACATCTCCATGAACCCCGAGTAGTCGATTTTCCACGCCACCCATTCCTTCGAGATCCACGTCTTCAGCTTCAGCGTCGTCCCCCTAATCGTCATCGCGGTGTCGCAGCGTACGAGGGATCTGCGCTCGCCGAGGACCGGAATCTCCTCCGGGCCCTTCACCTCCACGGCCAGCGCCATGCCGGTTTCCGGAGCCGACGCTATGAACGCCGCGGCCGAGAACGCTGTCCCCGCCTCGAGCCCCTTCGACCTGGTGAACAGCTGCAAGGCCCATGGGCAGAGCCGGTCCGCGTTCCAGTCCGCCGAGCGCTCGGTCCTCCCCCCGGCGCTTTCGACGGTCCACGCCAGCTTCCCGCCGACGA
>JBFZBV010000657.1:0-4021 GCA_041308285.1 Planctomycetota bacterium
GTACGAAAACGTGGACGGGAACGAATACGCGGCATGAAAGCACGAGTACGGGATAGCAGGTCCCGCGGTGAAAACGACCGACGATACATCCAGGAAAATCAGGTCGCCCGCCGCCCGAAGATTCCGGACTCTTCACCCCCTGGCGGCGGGCGCGGCCATGCTCCTTTAGTGTTGACACAGGGCGCAAATCTGGGAAATTAAAGCGGTTGCGCCGCGGAGACGGCGCGTTTGGCGTTCGACTCGGCCGCAATGACTTCAATCCTCGGCATTTCAGCGTTCTACCACGACAGCGCGGCGGCGCTGGTCGTCGACGGGCGCATAGCCGCTGCCGCCCAGGAGGAGAGGTTCTCGAGAATCAAGCACGACCACGGCTTCCCGCGCAACGCGGTGGATTACTGCCTCCGGGCAGGCGGGATTGGGCCGAAGGACCTGGACGCCGTGGCGTTCTACGACAAGCCGCTGCTCAAGTTCGAGAGGCTCCTCGAAACGTACCTCGCCTTCGCGCCCCTGGGGCTCAGGTCCTTTCTCAAGGCCATGCCGATGTGGCTGGGCCAGAAGCTGTTCACGCCGAGGGAAATCGACAGGGGGCTGCGCGACGAGTACAAGGGCCCGATATATTTCACGCTCCACCACGAGTCCCATGCGGCGTCCGCTTTCTACCCCTCCCCCTTCGAGGAGGCCGCCGTGGTGACGCTGGACGGCGTCGGCGAGTGGACGACGACCAGCTACGGAGTGGGGCGGGGCGGCAGGATAGAACTCCGCAAGGAACTGCGCTTCCCCCATTCCCTCGGGCTCCTCTACAGCGCGTTCACCTACTACACGGGTTTCAAGGTGAACTCGGGGGAATACAAGGTGATGGGGCTCGCGCCCTACGGGGACCCCAAATACTACGACCTCATGATGGAGAAGATAATCGACCTCAAGGAGGACGGCTCCTTCAGGCTCGACATGAGCTACTTCGACTACTGTGCGGGCCTGACGATGACCAGCCGCAGGTTCGAGCGGCTTTTCGGCGGCCCGCCCAGGCAGCCGGAATCCCTGCTCACGCAGAAGGAGATGGACATCGCGGCGAGCCTGCAGAAGGCCACCGAGGAGATAATGCTCCGCGTCGCGCGGCACGTGCACCGGGAGACCGGCCTTGCGAACCTCTGCCTCGCAGGGGGCGTCGCGCTCAACTGCGTGGGCAACGGCCGGATTCTGCGGGAGGGGCCTTTCAAGGAGATATGGATCCAGCCCGCCTCCGGGGACGCGGGCGGAGCCGTCGGCGCGGCGCTCCTGGTCTGGCACCACGTCATGGGCAAGCCCAGGACGCCGGTCCTGCCGGACGGCCAGTCGGGGTCGTACCTCGGGCCGGACTGCACGGCGGCAGAGGCCGGGAGGTACCTCGATTCGCTCGGGGCGAAATACCGGCGGTTCGAGTCGGATCAGGAGCTCGAGGCGGAGGTGGCCCGTCTCCTCGCTGCCGGGAAGGTGGTGGGGTACTGCCGGGGGAGGATGGAGTTCGGGCCGAGGGCCCTGGGCGCGAGGAGCATACTCGGCGACGCCCGGAACACGGCCATGCAGGCGACCATGAACCTCAAGATCAAGTTCCGCGAGTCGTTCCGGCCGTTCGCGCCGAGCTGCCTCGAGGAGAGGGTTTCGGACTATTTCGAGCTGGACAGGCCGAGCCCGTACATGCTTCTCGTGGCGCCCGTGGCGAAGGGCCGGCGGCTGGCGATGAGCAGGGATCAGGAGGGGTATTTCGGGATAGACAAGCTGAACGTCGCGAGGTCGGACGTTCCGGCGATAACGCACGTCGACTACTCGGCGCGGGTGCAGACCGTGAACAGCGGGACGGCCCCGGGATATCACAGGATAATTAAGGCCTTCGAGGGCCTGACGGGCTGCGGGCTGATTGTGAACACCTCGTTCAACATAAGGGGCGAGCCCATAGTGTGCACGCACGAGGACGCGTACAGGTGCTTCATGTTCACCGACATGGACGCGCTCGTGCTCGACACAATCCTATGCCTCAAGGAGGATCAGCCTCCCATGAAGGGGGCGTCCGAGCACAAGGAGAAGTTCAAGCTTGACTGACGCGGAGGCAAGATGGCGGGCAGG
This sequence comes from Planctomycetota bacterium, assembly GCA_041308285.1. GTDB lineage: Bacteria > Planctomycetota > JAKEIC01 > JAKEIC01 > DYIT01 > PPR-0505. The sequence continues at coordinate 2,101 of JBFZBV010000657.1, forward strand.
ACGGGCATAATCAAGGAGCTGTGGCTTTTCGTGAGGGCCAACAAGGCCTACTGGCTGGTGCCGATAATCGTGGCGCTGCTGGTGCTTGCCCTGGTGGTGGTCCTCGGATCGACGTCCGCGGCGCCGTTCATCTACACGATATTCTGAGGGCGTCCATGGGGTTCACCGGCATAGACTGGAATCCTGGTCCGGCGAAGCTCCGGAGTTTCGGGCTCGCGATGATTGCGGGATTCGGCCTTCTCGGGGCGGCCTTCTTCTTCGGCTTTCCTGCGGGCGAAAGCAGGGTCGCGGCGTGCGTTCTCTGGGCGGCGGGGGGTTCGGCCGGGATTCTGGGGCTCACGGGCACGAAGGCGGCGCGTCCCCCGTACTTCGCCTGGATGTCCGTCGCGCTGGTGACCGGCACAATCACGGGCACGGTGACGCTGACGCTGCTCTATTACACGCTCATCACGGGGACCGGGCTCGTCATGAGGATTGCGGGCAGGGACAGGCTCGGGCTCCGGAAGGCCAAGTCCGGCACGTACTGGTCGGAGATTAGGCATTTCACGGACCCGGCGAGATACGAGAGGCAGTTCTGATGCATGACGAGGGGGCCAGACCTGCGGCGGGGCCGGTGCCGGCCGCCGCGCGGAAGAGCCTGCGCAGGAGAATCGGCAAGGCGGCGGCGGTGTCCGCGATCACGCTCTTCCTAATCGTCCTTCTTCTCGAGATTCTCGGCAGGATATCGCCCTCGATTCTGGGGCCCGAGCTCTACATCGGGCCCGGCATGACGGAAGAGGACCCCGGCACGGGCCGGAGGCTGAGGCCGGGGACCCACGGGAAGTTCCGAATCATATCGATACCGGGGCTGCCTCCGGAGGTGGGGTTCCGGGACAACGGCCCGGACGCTTCGCGCAGGTTCCGCGTCCTGGCGCTGGGCGACTCGTTCACGTTCGGGGACGGCGTGGAGCTCGAATCCTGCTGGACCGAGCTCCTGGAGCCGCGCCTGGACGCGTCGGTGTTGAACGCCGGCATGGGGGCTTCAGGCGCGGAGTACGCGGCGGATTTCCTCTCGACCTACGGATTCCGGCTGGAGCCTGACCTCGTGCTCTACTCCTTCTTCGCGGGGAACGACGTGCTTGACTCGGGGGTGTCCGAAGGCGTGTCGATCAGGAGGTTCGGCGCGGGGAGGCAGTGGCTCGACGGGCATTCCGTCACCTACAGGGCGGCGAAGCTCGCCGGCCGCAGGGTTCTGCCGCTCGGATCGGAAGAGATGAAGTCCCACCGCGCCGACGTCGGGGGGGAGGAGGCCGGCTTCTGGCCCTCGATGCTCGGATTCAACTCGCGGAAGGCGAAGAGCGAGGAGTTCTCCGCGGCGCTCGAGCACTGCGAGAAGCTCATTCTGCGCATGAAAGGCGAGTGCGCCGGGAAGGGCGTCCCCTTCGCCGTGGCCGTCTTCCCGTTCAAGGAGCAGGTGCATTTCGACGTGGTGAAGCAGTGGCTCGACGACCCGGCAGACTACGACCCGTCGGAACCGGGCAAATCAATCGAGGAGTTCTGCCTCAAGTCCGGGATTCCAGTCGCGAACCTCACGCCGCTCTTCATGACGGACGCATCGAGGAACCTCTACCTCCCCTTCGACAGCCACTGGAACGAGAAGGGCAACGCGCTCGCCGCGCAAGGGCTCGAGGGGTTCCTGAAGGGCCTCCTGGCGGGATCTTCGTCCGGCAAGGGCTGAGAAGCGGACCCGGCCTCCGCAGCTAATCTCGGATTCGATTCTCGTCTCTTTCCATCAATTCGAAGGCTGATGGGGGCAAATGGATTTCCATCGAAATCACTCCGCCGGTCATCTGTTGAAAACGGGCGCTTCCAGCACCCGCCTCGGCGTTCAGATCCTGAGCCCGAATGAGAACCGCAGCCCGTATTCCCCGAACAGGACGAG
>JBFZBV010000658.1:0-4689 GCA_041308285.1 Planctomycetota bacterium
GCCGCCGGGGAGGGAAGCGTACCCCGGCGACGTCTTCTACCTCCACTCGAGGCTGCTGGAGCGTTCCGCGAGGCTCAACGACATAAGGAACGAGAAGGGCGAGCTCGTGCGCAAGCGCGGCTCCCTCACCGCCCTCCCCATCATCGAGACCCAGGAGGGGGAAGTCTCGGCATACATCCCGACGAACGTCATCTCCATCACGGACGGGCAAATCTATCTCGAGCCCGACCTGTTCTTCAAGGGCATCAGGCCGGCAATCAACGTCGGCATCTCGGTCTCCAGGGTCGGCGGAAACGCCCAGATTAAGGCCATGAAGCAGGTGGCCGGCTCCCTCAGACTCGACCTCGCGCAGTACTGGGAGCTGGAGGCCTTCGCGCAGCTGGGGACCGAGCTCGATCCCGCGACCCAGGCCAAAATCGACAGGGGCAAGCGCATGGTCGAGCTCCTCAAGCAGGGCCAGTACGTCCCCATGCCGGTCGAGGACCAGATAGTCGTGCTGTTCGCCGGCACAAGGGGCTTCCTCGACTCCGTGCCGCTGGACCGCATCGGGGAGTACGAAGCGAATCTCCTCAAGTACGTGAGGGAGACGCACTCGGAGCTCCCGAAGGCGATAAAGGACGAGAAGACCGTTTCGGACGAAACGGCGAAGAAGCTGTCCGGGGTGCTGGCGGACTTCAGCGCGAGCTTCCTCGGCGGCGCGGCGCCCGACCCGCGGGCGCTCAAGGGGCAGGCCTAGTCCGGCCCTCCGGATTCCGGAGACTTCATGGCTAAGACCAGGGACATCCGGCGCAGGATAAAGAGCGTGGCCAACACGATGAAGATCACGCGCACCATGGAGATGGTCGCGACCGTGAAGGCCAAGCAGTGCCAGGACAGGCTCAAGGGAGCCCTGCCCTACAGCCAGGGCATAAACGCAATCGTGGGCCGCGTCATCGCGGAGCTCGGCCAGGGCCGGCACCCGCTTTTCCGCAGGTCGGAGAAGCCGGCGAAGACGATAGTCCTGGCCGTGTCCTCGAACCGCGGATTCTGCGGGGGCTTCAACTCCAACGTCATCCACGCGGCCAGGGCCGAGGTGGAACGGATACGATCCTCGGGCGGCCAGGCCGAACTCCAGGTCTCGGGCAAGAAGGCGGTCGCGTTCTTCCGGTTCCTCGGGTGGGACACGGCGAAGGCCTACACGGAGTTCGACGACAAAGTCTCCTACGGGGCCTTGGAGCGCATAGCCTCGGACTACATCGGCAGGTTCACGGCCGGCTCGGTGGACGAGGTCAAGGTGGTCAGCTACAGGTTCCTCTCGGCGTCCCGCCAGGAGGCGAGGACGACCACGCTGCTGCCTTTCGCCCCGGTCGGCCGGGAGGTCGGGAGCGGGACCGCGGCGTTCTGCGCGTTCGACCCGGAGCCCGAGGCGATACTCAGGGAGATTGTCCCTTTCGCGGTGAAAATCAACCTCTTCGCGCTGTTCCTGGAGTCGGTCACGTCCGAGCACATGGCGAGGAGGCTCGCGATGAAGCTCGCCACTGACAACGCCACGGAGATGCTGAGGGACCTGAAGAGCAGGTACAACCGCGCGAGGCAGGACCAGATTACGATGGAGCTCTCCGACATCATGGGCGGCGCGGCCGCCATCGAAGCGTGACAGCCCCGAGCGGGGCGCCTGGAGGGAAAGATGAACGTCGGCAAGGTGGTGCAGGTGATAGGGGCCACGATTGACGCGGAGTTCCCCAAGGAGAGCCTGCCGGAGATTTACAGCGCCCTCGACATAGACTCGGAGGCCGCGGGGCGGAGAATCAAGCTCACCTGCGAGGTCCAGCAGCACCTCGGCGACAACCGCGTCAGGGCCGTGGCCATGAGCACGACCGACGGCGTGGTCAGGGGCATGGACGTGGTCGACCGCGGCGCGCCCATCAGCGTCCCCGTGGGCGAGGTCACGCTCGGGCGCGTCTTCAACCTCCTCGGCGAACCCATCGACGAGAGGGGGCCTGTCGCGGCGGAGCAGCGCAGGCCGATACACGTCGAGCCTCCGGCCTTCTCGAAGATTGACCCCAAAATCGAGGTCTTCGAGACCGGCATCAAGGTCATCGACCTGCTCACGCCGTACACCAAGGGCGGGAAGACGGGCCTGTTCGGCGGCGCCGGGCTCGGCAAGACGGTGCTGATTCAGGAGCTCATCAACAACGTGGCCCTGAAGCACGGCGGGTTCTCGGTGTTCGCGGGCGTGGGGGAGCGCACGCGCGAGGGGAACGACCTCTGGCTCGAGATGCAGCACTCGAAGCTGTCCGACGGCGCGCCGGTCCTCAGCAAGACCGTGATGGTGTTCGGCCAGATGAACGAGCCGCCCGGAGCCAGGCTCAGGGTCGGCCTCGCGGCCCTCACCATGGCCGAGTACTTCCGCGACACGTCCGGCGCGGACGTCCTCCTGTTCATTGACAACATTTTCAGGTTCTCCCAGGCGGGTGCCGAGGTGTCCGCCCTCCTCGGCCGAATGCCGTCGGCCGTGGGCTACCAGCCGACCCTCGGGACGGAGATGGGCGCCCTGCAGGAGAGGATTGTCTCGACGAAGAACGGGTCCGTCACGTCGGTGCAGGCGGTCTACGTCCCGGCGGACGACCTCACCGACCCGGCGCCGGCCGCGGCGTTCACGCACCTCGACGCGTCCACGGTGCTCGAGAGGAAGATCGCAGCCAAGGGAATCTACCCCGCCATAGACCCGCTCCAGTCCTCGTCCAGGATTCTCCAGCCCCAGTACGTCGGGCAGGAGCACTATGCCGTGGCCAGGGAGGTGCAGAGGATTCTCCAGCGGTACAAGGACCTGCAGGACATCATCGCAATCCTCGGCATGGAGGAGCTCTCGCAGGAGGACAAGGTGCTGGTCAACAGGGCGAGGAGGATAGAGAAGTTCTTCTCGCAGGCGTTCCACGTCGCCGAGGCCTACACGCAGAAGGCGGGGAAATACGTGACGGTCGCCGACACGGTGAGGAGCTTCAAGGGCCTCATCGCCGGCGATTACGACAGCATCCCGGAGGACCACTTCCTCTGGGCCGGATCGATGGACGAAGTCGTCGAGCGCAACGAAAGCGCGAAGCAGGCGAAGAAGTAGGTCCGTATGGCCGCCGGTGAAATGGTCCTGAGTCTCGTGTCCCCCGAGGGCGTGCTCTTCAGCGGCTCCTTCGAATCCCTTTCCATCCCGGCCTGGGACGGGCTCCGGGGCATCCTCAGGGGCCACGCCCCGCTGGTCGGCAAGCTCGGCACGGGCATCATGAGCGTCAAGGGAGGGAACGGCACGGAGCGGTTCGGCGTGTACGGCGGCTTCTACCAGGTCTCGCCGGGCCGCGTCGACGTGATTGTCGACCGCGCTGACGTATCCTCCCGCCTCGATCCGGAGTCCTGCATGAGGGACTTCGAGGCCGCAATGAAACCGAGGCGGAGGGAGTTCGACAAGTTCGAGGAGGACGAAGCCGTGCGGAAAATCGCGAAAATCAGGCTGCTCCTCTCGACAAGGCCCCAGGCCTGACCGCCTTCTCCGCCCTGCGAATCCCCCGGGCCTCTTGCAGCAGGTGCCCCATGAGCGCAACGGGTTTCTTCGTCGCCGGCGGCGATGCCGTCCTTCCGTCGGGAGTCCTGAAGAACGCGGTAATCGAGGTCGCCGACGGCAGGTTCGTGTCGGTCCGGCCCGCCGCGAGGCCCGGCCCCGGCGCGGCCTCCGTCCCGGCCGGAGGGTGCTGGGTCCTGCCCGGCCTCATCGACCTCCACGCGCACGGCGCCCGGGGCTCGATGGCGGGATCGGGGGCGGGATCAGTGCGGGCGCTCGCAGAAGCCCAGGCGGCGAACGGCGTGACCGGCTTCCTCCCGGCGATCCCGGCTCTTCCTGCGGAGGCCATGCTCGCCGCGGCCGGTTCGGCCGCTTCCGAGTCCGCCTCCTGCGAAGGATCCGCGAGGCCCCTCGGGCTCAACATCGAGGGCCCTTTCCTGAACCCCGCGAGGTGCGGATCCCTCGCCGCGGAATGCTTCTCAGCGCCGTCCGTCCGCCGCGCGGAGGAGCTCATCGACGCCGCGCAGGGCTCGGTCCGGATGATGACACTGGCGCCGGAACTGGCCGGATCGCAGGAGGTCGTCGCCTTCCTCTCGGCAAGGGGCGTGACCGTCTCCGCCGGGCACACGGACGCGGGGTTCGCAGAGATGGAGCAGGCGGTGTCACGGGGCCTTTCCCACGTGACGCACTGCTTCAACGCCATGAGGCCGGTTTCCCACCGCGATCCCGGCCCGGTCGAGGCGGCGCTCTGCATGGACATGCTTTCCGTGGAAATCATATGCGACGGCTGCCACGTGCTCAGGCCGGCGGTCGACATCCTCCTGCGCTGCAAGAAGCCGGGCAAAGTCTGCATTGTGAGCGACGCGACCGCGCTCATGGCCCCGGACTCCGAAATGACCGCGTGGGGGAGGGTTCTAAGAATCTCCGGCGGCGTCGCAAGGGACGCGAAGACCGGATCGCTCGCAGGATCGTCCAAGTCCGTCATGGATGGATTAAGGAACATGACGGAGTGGTTCGGCAGACCGATCCAGGAAATCGTCGCCATGGCATCGTTGAATCCCGCGAAAGCGATAGGCATTTCAGCGGATTACGGAAGCATAGAACCCGGGAAAAAGGCTGACTTCTCCATAGTCACTAGAACATTTGACGTGGTAATGACT
>JBFZBV010000659.1:0-2966 GCA_041308285.1 Planctomycetota bacterium
GCGCCGCGGGGGACGAAGGGCGAGCGAATCATCGGGATGCCCCGCTCCCTGAGGAACTCGGACGTCTCCGCCAGCGTGGACATGTTCGCGCGGGACACGGTCACCAGCACGAAGTAGCCCAGGCCGGCCTCGTCGCACAGGGCCGCCCGCTTGAGGAATTCCTCCCTGCTACCGGACCTGCAGATGCGCTGGACCTCGGGGTCTATCGAATCCAGGGAGAACCCGAAGGTCAGCCTGCCGCCGGAAGCCTTCTTGATTTCCCCGAGCAGCTTCGGTTCCAGGAGCGATCCGTTCGTGTTTATGAACGAGTGGAGCCCGCGGGACGACGCGTGGGCGAGCAGGTCCATCGCGTCGGGCCGGAGCAGGAATTCGCCGCCCGAGAAGGCGACCGACCCGGTGGGGCAGATTTTCGCGATCTCGTCGATTACAAGTCTCTTGGCCTCGTCCGTGGACAGGGCCGGCCGGCCGGGTGCGTCGAGCCGCGTCATGCATCCGGGGCATTCCTGGTTGCAATCGCGCGTGGTCTCGAAATAGCACATGAAGAAACGCATGGCGTCATCCAAGAAGCATAAACGGCATGCCACTATACTCCGGCAACGCGGTTATGCAAGCACGGCTTTCGTCGGGGCGTTCGGCAGCTGCCGCTCGGTCATCCGCGGCGCTTCGCGGCCCTGCGGATCGCCCTGATGATCTTGCGCGCAGCCTCGCCCGCAATCCGGTCGCCGGCAATCTTTTCCAGGGCAGGGACCGCCGGGGGCCCAATGCGCAGGAGCGAGGATTCGCATTCGTCGTCCAGGTCGTGGAGGTTCTTCTTGAGCAGGAGGCCGACCCAGCCCTCTGTCCTGAAGTCGCGCGCGCCATCCGCCGGGTCCAGTTTCACCATGGCGCGGAGCGCCTCCGCCCTGAGGTCGAAGGATTCCGACGCGGCGATGGCCTTCATGTCTTCGAGCGCCGCGGCGGCTTCCGGGCCGAATTCGCCCGCGGCCTCGACGCAAGTGCGGCGGAGTTGGACATCCTCCTTCTCGTCTTTCGCAATGCCGATTAGGACGGGCAGGATTCCGCCGGGGGAAGTCGCGATTCTGGCCAGTGCCCCCGCTGCAGCGGCCCTCTCCCATTTCTCGGAAGTTTTGAGCACTTCGAGCAGTTTGGGCACGGCCCGGGAAGCACGCACGCCCCAGTCGGCGAGCTCGCAGGCGATTTCCTGGGCGTCGTATCTTCCTTCGTCCAATCTGGTAACAAGGTCGTCGATTGCGGCTTTCTCCTCTTCCGCGGAAAGCATGCGGATATCGTCGCCGCCGCCCGTCTCCCCGACCCTGGCCCACTGCTCCCCCCCGGGATCCGCCGGGAAGCGGTCCACGGGCTTCCCTCCCGTGTCCTTCATCCATACGACTCCGGTCTGGTCGATGATGTAGCTGTTCTTCCTGCCGACGCCGTAGACGGCTGGATGGGCGCAGAAGGCGAAGCGGGCGCGGTTCCGCCACGCCCGACCGGATCCGTCCGTGTCCGTGCCAAGGGGCTTTCCCTCTGAATCAGCAGGGACGGCCCTGAGGAGGTAGACTCTGTAGTCGGCAAGATTAGGCATTGGGCAGAGCGCCGGGTCGTCCTTCAAGGGGGATCCGTCCTCTCCGGCCACGTCGTCCGGTATGCACGCGGCCGGCCTGCCGCGGACCTTGAGGCGGTTCAGGCCGGAGACGTCGGCGGTCCAGAAATCCGTCACTCCGTTGCGGTCGGGATCGGTCCGTCTGAAGTCCATCTCGGCCCGGAACAGCTCCTGGAGCCTGGACTTTGCGCGGTCCTGGGAGTATTCCGCCATCGTCTTGCTGCGCCTCTCGAGCATGGCGGTGAAATCCTGGGCGACCTTTGGGTGGCTGACGGCCGCGAGAGCCCGCACTTTGGCCGGGAGGTCGATTTCAGGGTGGAATCCAAGGGCCCATTCCTCGAGTCCTGTGCCGAAAACCTCCTTGGACAGAGTCTCGATTTCGGCCGCCTTGTCCTCCGTAGCCTCGCCTTCGAGCTCGATTCGCACGTCCACGACGTGCCTGACGAATTCGGCGATGTACGCGACGCAGTCCTTCTCCTTGTCGGCGACCGGCGGCACGGGGTCGTACTCCCTCCTGCACCTCTGGAGGGCGCTTCCCTCCGGCTTGTACACCTGGTCCCAGCACAGTCCGAAGTGGTAGTTCACGAAGCGGCCGAGTTCGCCCTTCTCCATGCGATCCGCGAGCGGCGCGTCGTGCTTGCGCAGCAGCTTGAGCATGTAGTCCGCGTGGATGTCGTCGAACACCCCGGGCAGGTCCTGCGTCTCGTCGAGGAGCTCGTGGAACCTCCGGAGGAAGGGGAACATGTCGTTCCTGCTCTGCCATTCCTCCATTTCGCGCGCCTTGTCCTGCATGCCCCAGAGATCCGCCAGCAGGACGGTGAAGCGGGCTGCGGGCGCAGGAGGGCTCTGCGATTCCGGGGCGGGCCCCGACTGCTGCCCGCTTCCGCGGGATCCGCAGGCCGGAAGAAGGAGGGCGAACAGGAGGAGGATCAGGCTTTTGACGGCTGCTTTCATCGAACACCTCGATGCAATGTATCCAGCAGAAGCGTGTTCCAGCATGGCCCGGGACGATTTCCGAACCAGGAATGATTTTAAACCGAAGGCGGGGATTTGGAATTCGAAAAGCCGGGCTCTTGAGGGGGAGCGTCTCACATGCGCCGGCATAAGGAGCGCATTTGACGCTGAACACGCCGAGGGATTGCTTCGTCGCCCTGCAGCGCGACGACCATGGAATTCCCTGTAGGCTATGCTGCAGGGCTCCTTTTAAGGAAACAAATCCCCTCAGGCTCTTGTTTCCTTAATCCGGTTCCCCGCGGCGGATGTAGCCGCCCCCGGAGCGAAGCCCGCCCCGCCTTCGCCTCTGCGTTCACGCGAGGGCGGAGCAAAGCCCGCCGAAGTCTCTTCGTGGGCATCAGACGAAGGAGGG
>JBFZBV010000660.1:0-8729 GCA_041308285.1 Planctomycetota bacterium
GCGAGCCGCCCCTACATCGAGGGCAGGCTGCGGTCCGGCCTTCCCGAGAAGTCCGGTTTCCTCGGAGGGTTCTTCTCGAGCTCCCTGGTTATCTCCGCGATTGCCCTGTCGAGCTGCGGGTCCCGGCCGTTCGCGTAGTCCTGCGGTGTGATTTCCACGACGATGTCCGGCTCCGCTCCGTGGTTCTCCAGCCCGTAACCGATGTCGTTGTACCAGTTGAAGAACTCGGGCTGAGTGGTCATGGTGCCGTCCACGAGCGGATGAGTGGGATTCAGGCCCACGATGCCGCCCCAGGTGCGTTTGCCGATGAGCAGCCCCAGTCCCAGCTGTTTCCAGTTGTGGCTGAAGGAGTCCCCGTCGGATCCCGCGTACTCGTTCGTGATGCAGACCATGGGCCCGTCGAAGCTGTCGGGCGGCCTTGCCGAAGGATCGGACCACCTGTTTATCGAATAGCCGGAGCTGCGGCGGCAGAGCCTCTGCAGCACGAGGGGCGAGACGTGCCCGCCCGAGTTGAAGCGCACGTCGATGATGAGCGCCTCGCGCTCGACCTCCGTGAGGAACGACCTGTGGAACTCCGCGAAGCCCTGCGGCCCCAGATCGGAGATGTAGACGTACCCCACGCGGCCGCCCGTCCGCTCGAGCACGAGGTTCCGGTTGTTCCTGACCCATTCGCTGTTCCGCACGGGCATCTCGTCGGCGATTGTCCGGACGGTCACGGTCCTCGCTTCTCCGCCGCGCTCGATTGTCAGGGCGATTTCCTGCCCGCCCTGGTTCACGAGCAGGTCGTCCGGCGAGACTGAATCCGAGACCGGGATGCCGTTGATTGCCGCAATCCTGTCTCCCTCCCGGACGTCCAGGCCCGGGGCGTTCAGGGGCGAGTCCAACCCCTGCTCTCCGGGGTCGCCCTGCACTATGTGGTTTATGAACCACGACCCGCCGCGCTTGGCGAGGTCGGCGCCGAGGAAGCCGTGGGGGTACCTCGGCATCGGAGGGAAGTCGCCGCCGAGCTCGTAGGCGTGCGAGGTGCCGAGCTCGCCGCCCATCTCCCAGAACAGGTCGGACAGCTCGCGCCGCGTGGATATCCTGTCGATAAGAGGGGAATAGCGCTTAAATACCTTCTCCCAGTCGCATCCGCCCATGTCCTCGATGTAGTAGTGGTCCCGCAGGAGCCTCCACCCCTCGGCGAACATCTGCCGCCATTCCTCCCTCGGGTTCACCGACACCCTCACGCGGTTGAGGTCAATCCAGCCGTTCCTGCGCGACGGCGCCCCGGGCGCGTCGTCCGCTGGCTTCGATCCCGCAGGGAGCACCCTCAGCTTGAAGACGGACCTCACGGCCATGTTCCTGCGCTTCGCGTCCACGGCGTAGTCCGTGATGCCGCCTATCAGGAGGTCTTCCCTGCCCTTGTCGAACTCGAAGACCATGAGCGAGGCCTTGGCCTCGGGCTCGGAGGGGAGCCAGCTCTTGCCGATTAGCCCCTGGACGGGGTTGGACTGGAACAGCACCTTGCCGCCCGGCAGGCCGGTGATTTTCGAGTAGTCGCCCACCTGGACCGGGAACGTGAGAGCCCTGCGTTCGATGCCGTCGAGGTCGATTTCCAGGGCCTTCGGGGCCTGGTCCGCAGCCGGGACGCCTTCGCCGGCGGGCGGAGCGGGCTTCGGCTCCGGCGCCGGGCCCGGCGGGCCTCCTGCAGGGGCCTTGGGCTGCGGGACGAAAGGCGATAGAAGATCCTTCCTGAGAGTGACGAGCTTGAGCTGCACTCCCCTGGGGAAGGAATACGCGAAATCCATGATGTCGCGCACCGGATCAAAGCACGAGTAGGAGATGAAATAGAGGTATTTGCCGTCCGGGTCGAACGAGGGCTGGATGTCGCGGAGCACGGGCTCGGCCGCGAGCCGCTTCTCGCCCGTCTCGATTCGGCACAGCATGATGGCGGACGTCTTGAAGGATTTCGGGAACCCGTAGGCCGCCCAGCGGCCGTCCGGCGAGAAGTCGAAACCGTGGATTCGGCCGTGGCTGCTGCGGTCCAGAATCTTCATGGATTCGGACGCGAGGTCCACCCAGATGAGCTCGCCCCTGTGGTTGGAGAGGAGCAGCTCGTCCCTGGCCGGCGAGGCCTCGAGGGATATGGGCCTGCCGATGTCGAGCTGCCCGAGCCGCTTGATTCTCAGCCCGTCCGGGCCGTATATCTCGATTGCCTCGGTTCCGCCTTCGTCGGAAACGGTGGCGAGCCTGCGGCCGTCCTTGAGCCATCTCGCCAGCCTGTACCTCACGGACCCGCCGGGGACGCCGTACTGGACCGCCGCCCCCTCCCAGTGCGCGAGCGTGACGGGCTTTCCCCGGACCGTGAGGCAGAGCGAATGGCCCTCGGGGTGGAGCTCGTAATCTTCCAGGAACTTGTCGGCCGGTACGAACCTGCGGTTGGTCCTGCTTTGCTGGCTGGGGAAGTCGATTTCAATCCTGGACGGGCCGCCGCCGGAGGAGGGATTGAGCAGCCATATTTCGCCGCCCGCGCAGTAGGCGAGCCTCTTCCCGTCGGAGCAGAGCATGCGGGCGTAGAAGTCCCCGTGGCTGGTGTGTCTTCGGACGTTCTTGCCGGCCATGCTGCAGGAATACACGTTGCCCACGCCTTCGTGGTCGGACAGGAAGAAGACCCTGCCGTCAGCGAAGACGGGGGATGCCAGGTTCCCGCCTGTGGTCAGGAGGCTGCGGAATTCGCCGGTTCCGCCGCTGTCCAGCCAGATTTCGCCCAGCCTGCCTCCGCGGTATCTCTTCCACCATGCGGGGTCCATGCCCGCTCCGCGGCAGATTAGGGTGGCGCCGCCCGGGCCGAACGAAGCCGATACTGCAGGCCCCACGGGCAGGAGCTCGGGCAGGCCGCCGTCCGCGGGCACGGCATAGAGGAAGAAGAGCCTCCGGTTGGACCTGTCGCGGAGCGTTGCGTAGACGACCCTGCCCCCGTCGCGCGTCCAGCCTGCGAGAATTGTCTGCGAGGCGAGCCTCGTGAGCCTCGTGCCGGGGCCTCCCGAGGAATCCATCACGTAGATTTCCGGATATCCCTCTTCCACGCCCACGTATGCGATTCTGGATCCGTCCGGGGAGAATGCGGGCCTCGTGGAGACGCCGGGGGACGAGGTGAGCCTTCTGGCGGTCCCGCCGCGGGCGTCGGCGAGCCAGATGTCGTCGTCCGAGGCGAATGCGACCGCGTCTCCGCAGATGGAGGGGTGCGAGAAGTAACCTGGCCGGTTCATGACATCCTCCGTCAAGAAGAGCCGAATAAGGCGGTTTGGAGCGTCCTCGCGGTCGCTTCGGCCGGTGATCGCGCGGCCGGAGGTCATCTGGATTATAGCGCCGGCGGAACGGTTTTGAAGGTTTTTCGAAGGTGCGGGTGACTGTACGGGGAACGGCGGGTAGAATTCCCGGATTGCCCGGATTGCGCCGGCGGTGAGCGGGATGCCGGCCGTGCCGGGGCGGAATCTGCGGCGGGAGCATGAAATCCTCGAATTCGGTCCTCCTTGCGATAGCTACCTTCGCCGTGAGCACGGCGGCTGTCTTCATCGTGCTCAGCGGCATGGACCCGGCCGCCATCGCCGCGTGGCGGCTCGGCACGAACGCGATTGTCTTCGTTCCTTTCGCGCTGCCGGGCGTCCGGAGGGAAATCGCAGCTTTGAGCGGAGCCGAAAAGGCGGGCCTGATGGTCGGCGGGGTTACATTCGGGCTGCACTTCGTCTTCTTCAACACGGGTTTCAGGATGACGAGCTACGAGAGCACGGTGATACTGCTGGCGGCGCAGCCGCTTTTCGCCGCGATGCTGGGCAGGACGTTCCTCGGCGAGAGGGTGATGGCAGGCGTGTGGCTTTCGATGGCCGTTTCCACGTTCGGCCTGGTGATTCTGGTCTGGAACGACTACAGGTTCAGCGTCCAGCATCTGCTGGGCGACCTCGTGGTGCTGGGGGCCGGGCTCTCGATTGTCCTCACGTACACCTTCGGCAGGAAGCTCAGGCAGAAGCTCAGCGTGCCGGTGTACGTGGTGTCGGTGTACTCAATCGCCGCGGCGACGGCTTTGGTGTACCTCGCGGTCTCGGGCCAGGACCTGCTCTTGATGGCGGATGGCGCGCAGGGATGGGTCGCGCTCGTCATCCTGCTCGCGCTGCCCACTGTAATCGGCCACACCCTGTTCAACCACCTCGTGAAGTACGTGAAAATCGTCTACCTCAACATCGTGATTCTGGCCGAGCCGGTGATTGCGATGCTTCTCAAGTACGGCCTCAGGGGCCGGTTCGAGGAGTTCCGCGAGTCCAGCCTCACGCTCATGCAGGCCGCGGGGACGGCCGTGCTGTTCGCAGGTCTTGCGGTGGGGATGTGGACAAGGCACAGGGAGAATCTCAGGGCGGTGGGGCGGCCTTCCGGCGGCCAGGGCGCATGAGGTATGCCGCGAGCGATTCGATGCCGTGAAGCGTTTCCGCCACCTTCGGGCTCTTCAGCCTGTACACGGCCGTGCTGCCGTCGCGCTGGTAGCGGACGAGGTGGGCCTGGCGAAGGGTTTTCAGGGCATGAGAGACGGTCGAGATGTCCCTGCGCAGGATTCGCGCGAGCTCGGATGTCGTGGCCGTCCCCTTCCTCCGGAGTTCGAGCAGCATCTGGAACGACTTCGGATTGCCGAGAATCCTGCACAGTTGAGACGCGCGATAGGCGGTCTCGTCCATGTCGAACCAGTCAAGTCGGCGTGGTTTCCGCACGGTTCAATCAGCCTTGGCAGTCGCCGCGGGGGAATTTCCCTCCGCTCCGGCAGCACTTTCTCACTTGCACAATTGTGCAAATATCAAAGAGGAAATCAAGACGCGGGCAGGCTTTGATTCCCCCGCGCGCGCGTGCGCCCACCCCCTGGATGCGCGTCCCCGTGCGCAGCCGTCTGAAGGTCCGGCTATTTCGATTTCCCCCGCAGGAACGCGATCATGGGCCCGGTCACGAGCGGAACGACCTCGTCAATCATGTGCGGCATGAGGTTGTCCATCACTCCCGGCATGAGGGCGGGCATCTGCTCGGCCATGTAGTCGGGCATTGGTATCCTGTCCTTCACGCGCGCGAGCATGACGGGCATGACCTTGGGCATCATCATCGGGAGGAGTATCGGGAACAGTATCGGGAACATCGGCTTCATGAGCCCGAGGACGCCTGGAATCCTGCCGAAGAACCTCATCATGGGCCCCATGCCGAAGGGCATCGCATCGACCAGCTCCGGCCACATCGTGGCCATGAGGTCGGCGAAGCCCTGAGGGGTCATGAACTTTATCATGGCCTCGAACACCGCCCACTGGGCTTTCACTTCCGGATTCGGGTCCGGGAAGTCGAATCCCAGGGCCTGCGCCGAGTAGCGGGCCAGGTCAACCACTTCGACGGGGATTTTCTTCTTGTCGGCGGCCACCCGGAGCTGGAACTCGCAGCATGGGCACAGGGCGAGCACCTTGGAGGCGCCCGCTTCCACGGCCTCGTCCAGACGGACTTTGCCGATGTCGGCGGCCACTTCCGGCTCCTTGATGAGCGTGAGCACCGATCCGCAGCAGTGGCCGTTCGCGCGGTTGTGGGCCATTTCGACGAGCTCCGCCGAAGGTATCGCCCTGATGAGGTCCCTTGGCGGCTCGTACACGCCCGAAACGCGGCCGATGTGGCAGGAGTCGTGGAAGCAGACCTTCTCCTTCCCGGCCCCCTTCTCCGGGAACTTGAATCCGCCGGACTTTATCCTGTCGCCCACGACCTCGCTGTAGTGTTTTGCCGTCAGGCCGTATTCGATTCCGAGCTTCTCCGCCCACCGGGGGTAGACCTGGCGCCACATCATGTCGCACGCCGGGCAGGAGCTTATGACCGTGTCCGCGCCGGACGCCTTCGCGTTCTCGATGTTCTTCCTCATCACCTCGGCGAACAGGTCCCATTTCCCCGCCACCAGCATGGGCGTCGCGCAGCAGTTCTCGCTCTCTCCCGAGTACGTGAATTCGACTCCTGCGGCGTCCAGCAGCCTGACCGTGGCCTGGGCGATGTCCTTCTCCACGTAGCTCGCAGTGCACCCAGCGAAATAGACGTTCTTAGCCTTCACACCCGGCCCGTGCCTCGCCTTCAAGTCCTCCGGGAACCAGTCGGAGCGGCTCTTCCTGTACCCGGCCCAGATGTTGCCCTGGCCCTTGAGCGCCGCGGCCATCATCTCGAAGGGCGGGAACGTCATCTTCTTCTCCTCGTTTATGAGCTTCCCGCGCAGCTTGAGCCACGACGGCTCAATCGGCAGCGCCGCGGAGCAGCGGAGATTGCATATCTCGCAGGTCGTGCACACCAGGAACGTATCGACCATGAACTGGTCCCAGTCCGCCCGGCCTTCCATGAACTCCCGGAGCCAGAACCACTTGCCCCTCGGAGTCTGGCTCTCCCATCCCCGGCCGTAGAACTGATCGCAGGGGTCGATGCAGTACCCGCAACCCGAGCAGCTGTAGGCGTACCACGCGACGTCCGCTGGAATCCCCCGCACGGGCTCGCCCGGCCTCTCCGAAGTCTCCGTCTTAATCAGGTTGCCAATCGGCCTCGCGAAAGGCTCGAAAATCCTCGCCATCGCGATCGCAGGGCTCATGAGCCCGTTGGACACGGTCTTGCCCGGGTTGAAGACCCCCTTCGGGTCGTGAAGCCTCTTCCATTCCCTGATTTTGGCGGCCTTCTCGGCCCCGAGTATCTTGTCGGCCATTCCCGCGAAGTAGAATCCGGTGGTGTAGGCCTGGCCGCCGTGCTCCTCCGCTATCTTGAGCAGCGTGAGAGACAGGGGGAACACGAAATTGAAGCTGAACTTGCGCTGGTCCGCGGGGATGAATCCGAGAATCACGGCCTGGTGCGAGCCCGGGGATTTCCTTATGACGATGCCCTCTTTAATCACCGGCTGGCGTATCTTCTCGCCGGTTTCGGCGAGCACCGAGGAGAGCCCTTTGAGCGGTATCACGACCTCGGCGGGCACGAGCGACGGGCCGAGGCGCTTCACAATCATGAGCTTGAACCGGCCGTGCCACTCGTGCAGGGCCGTCCGGTCCGGCAGAATCTCCCCTGCGCGCGCATTCACCGCCGCGTCCAGCCATCCTGCAACCTCCGCCGCGTGATCCGCAGGGAAGGCGAGATTCACTATGTACTTCACCGGCAGGATTACACGTTCCTCGACCGGGTGGCCGTAATGCTCCTGAATCGGCGAGCGGTTCTTGAGATCCGCCATCGTGGGGTTTATGAACATCACCGACCAGACCGGAAGGTCCGAGTCGGCCAGCTCGGTGAGAAGGGATTGCATGGAGCCTGCGTCGGGGAGCGCCGCGCAGCGGAACGCCAGCTCCTCCGCCTTCATGACCCTGATTTTGAGCGAGTATATGAGCCCGGTGATTCCGCAGGCTCCGGACACGACGTCGAGATCCGCGGCCGAGACCTCGCGCACCTCGCCGGATGGCAGCACGATCATGGCGCTCTCCACGTTCTCGCCGAACCAGCCCCAGCGGTACGATCCGATTCCGGCTCCGCCCTGGGCGAGCCAGCCCCCGGCGGTGGCCGAAGGGTACGAGGTGGGGTAGAGGCGGAGCGTGAGGCCGTGCCTGGCCAGCTCGCCGTCGATCTTCTCCCAGACGGCGCCCGCCTCGACTTCGGCTGTGCACTGCTCGGGATCAACGGCCAGGACGCGGCCTAGCCTGTAGAAGTCCACGACCACGCCATTCTTGACGGGAATGGCTCCGCCGTAGCCCGAGGTCGCCTTGCCGCGCGGCGTGAGGGGTATCCCGTTCTCCGATGCCCATCGGGCGAGCTTCGAAAGCTCCTCGAGGCTCTGCGGCTGGACCACCGCCTCGGGGGAAGTGTCGCCGATGATTGGGCTTATGAGCGACGGCATTGCCCCGATGTCGTGGCTGTACATCCTCATCTCTATGGGGCGGAAATTCGCCCTGTCCCCGAAGGCTTCCCGAAGGAACTCCACATGCCTTGCGCGCAGCTTCGCCATCGCGTTCCTCCTCAATCCGGCCGGCCGGGGCCCGGTCAGGAGCCGCAGCCGCGCCCCCCCGCCCCCGCGGGAGGGGGGCCTGGTCAACGCAAGCCCATAATCTGGTTGATTGCCGGGCCGAGCCTGCCTTTAATCATCCCGGCGACGTCGCCTGCCCTGACGAGGATTATGCAGCAAATCCTGCCTTCCTCGAGGCAGCTCACGGCCGCGAACTTGTCGCCCTCTCCGATTCCGGCCTTCTGCCTGAGGTCCTTGGGGAGGACTATCTGCCCCCTCGCGTCGATTGTGAGCAGCGCCTCCATGGCGCATGACGCGCCCTTCAGCGCGCCGTCCGCGCTGCCGCTATGCGTGGCTTTCTTCGCCATGACCTGCCCTCGAATATGGATAAATCAGAAATATCCTAAAAATCAGTATAATCATATTAATCAAGAAAGCAAAGGATTTTTCGGGCAGCGCGCGCACGGGCTCTCTTTCCCGGGCCTGCGGCGGCGCTTCCCGGCCTATTGCCACGGCCCCTCGCGTTTGTTAGCTTCCATCAGGTTCGGCGGATGAAAAAACGACTTTCCGGATTTAAAGGAGAATAAGCGATGGCCGGCAAGAGGATGCACAGGATATTGGTCACGGGTTCCGTGGGCCAGATAGGTTCGGAGCTCGTGCCGGAACTAAGGAGGATTTACGGCGGCGACAACGTGGTCGCGCTGGGACGGAAGACGCAACCGAGCCCGGA
>JBFZBV010000661.1:0-9277 GCA_041308285.1 Planctomycetota bacterium
GGCGGCCCCGGCGCGGACCTCGCCCCGCCCGCCGCCGTCTCCGACCTCCAGGCGTCCCCCGGCCCCTCCCCGGGCGAAATCGTCCTGTCCTGGACCGCGCCCGGCGACGACGGCGGCTCGGGCCGGGCTTCGTCCTACGTGCTCGTTCGCTCGGAGGGATTCGTCACCGATGCCGGGTTCGGCTCCGCCGCGGTCTGGACGCAGGCGTGGGTCCCCCGGGACGGCGGGGCGGCGGAAACCGAGACGCTCGCGGGTTTCGTGGAAGGACGGAGCGTCTACTTCGCCCTGAAGGCCGCCGACGAGGCCTCTAACCTCTCGGCGATGTCCAACGTCGCGTTCGTGTTCCTCGGCAGTCTCGACGGCGTGACCCGCGTTTCCGCCGGACAGGCCCACTCAATCGCCGCGAGGACCGGCGATTCGGTGTGGTGCTGGGGGGACAACACCTACGGCCAGATTGGCGACGGGTCGACCGGCATGAGGCCTGGACCCGCGCTCGTCCCCGGGCTCGCGGCGTCCGAGTCCTCGGCCGGCAGGTTCCACTCAATCGCGTGGACGCCCGCCGGGAATCCCCGGGTCTGGGGGCGCAACAACCGGGGGCAGGTCGGCGACGGCGGGCTCTCCGACCGGCTCTCGCCCGTCGAGCTGACCGGATTCGGGCCGGGATCCGCCTTCGCCGGCGGCAACCTCCACACGCTGGCCCTGAAACCCGGCGGATCCGTGTGGGCTTGGGGGTACAACTCCTTCGGCCAGCTTGGCGACGGGACCTTCGCCGACGCCCAGACCCCGGTCCAGGTCGCGTCCCTCTCGGACGTTTCGGCCGTTTCCGCGGGAGGCTACCACAGCGTCTGCGTGAAGGGCGACGGCACGGTGTGGGCCTGGGGCCACAACAACGCCGGCCAGGTCGGCGACGGATCGAACCTCGACCGCGGCTCCCCGGTCCAGGTGCCGGGTCTCGCCGGGGCCGCGGACTCCGCGGCCGGCGGTTTCCACACCGTGGTGCGGATGACCGGCGGCACGGTCTGGGCCTTCGGCGACAACTCGTCGGGCCAGCTTGGGGACGGGACGACAATCGGGAAATCGTCCCCGGTCGCGGTGCCCGGGCTCGCGGGCGCCGCGCAGGTCGCCGCGGGCTACGGCCACACGGCGGCCCTTCTCGGCGACGGCACGGTGTGGACCTGGGGGCTCAACAGCGCGGGACAGCTCGGCGACGGGACCACGTCGGACCGCAGTTCGCCGGCCCAGGTCCCGGGCCTCTCGGGTGTCGTCGCAATCGCGGCCGGCGGATGGCATACGCTCGCGCTGAAAGGCGACGGCACGCTCTGGGCGTGGGGAAGCAACTCGTCGGGCCAGCTGGGCGACGGCACCACGGCGAACCGCCTGACGCCGGGAAGGGTATAGGTACGGGGCAGGTCCGTATGTAATTCAATCCTGCCGAGCCAGGAGCAAACAACCACCGGCTTCAAGACGGCAGCTTTTTTTTCCTCTGAGATCGCCGCGTCGCGATCCGCGCTCGGTTCGACTCGTCCGCGTCCCGCGGACTCGCTCACCGCAGGCCATTCATCTCCGATTTCACGCGCGCAGCGCGTGTTATAACCCGGACGAGCCCGCCTCTTTGGTTCCGGCTCGTCCGGGTTATGGCTAGGCAATCCTGAACCTGTTCAGCTCCTCCTGGTACCAGGTGAAGTAGTCCCAGTTCCAGGGGCCCGACAGGGGATTCCCGTCATCGGGCATCACGGCGCCCTCGGGCAGATTGAGGGGCGTGTACATCCAGACGTAGCTGTTGGTCCACACCGCCCCGGAGTAGGTCTCCTGCAGAATCTGCAGCAGGCGCTCTTCGGCGTCCCATGTGTACGTGTACCGCTCGGACAGCGCCCAGGCGGTTCCGGAATAGTTGTACCTCGTCTGGACGCCGAGCTTCCCCTCCGCGTCGAAGGAGTGGGTCTGCCGGGTGCTGAGAGACCAGGCCGACCCGGACCAGATGGAGCCGACGCTTTCGGACAGCCGGCCTTCGGCGTCGTACACGTAGGCCGTGCGGTAGGCCTCGGTCCACGTAGCTTCGCCGGATCCCGTGTAGTTGGTCTCCATGATTACCTTGCCGAGGAAGTCGTACAACGTGTCGGTCCGGTTCAGGGCCGTCCACGATCCGCCCTCCTGCTGGCGGTTGTTCCGGACGGATTCGATGCGCCCGTTCGCGTCCCACATGATGTTCTGGCGGTCATAGCCGTCCCAGCAGTCGCCGTTGAAGTCGTGGGTCAGGACCTCGACGAGGCGGTCCTGGGCGTCGTAGGTCCAGTGCTTCTGCCACACGGCAATCCACATGCCGCCGTTGTACATGTAGCCGTCCTCCCGGGACGGGAGATTCCCCTCGCCCCAGGTTCGGTCGTAGCGCCTGGACTGCGTCCAGGCCGTGCCCGACCAATTGAACTCCAGACGGCTCGAAAACCGGCCTTCGGCGTCCCACGCGTATTCCCGCCGAATCATGTTGGTCCACACGCCGGCCGAGGACATGGCCTCTTCCTCGGACTGGAGCCGCCCTCCCACGCCGTAGGTCCTAATCTTCCTCACCGAGTCCGCCCAGTCCCCGGACATCCAGTATCTGTCGAGGGTCTGCTCGAAAGCCCAGACCCTCGTTGGCGCCGGCGGCGTCGGGGGCGGCGGGTCGTCCTCCCCGGTCGAGCAGCCGGAAACGGAGAGGAGCAGCATGCCGAAGAGCACAGGCAGGCAGCGCACGGCCATGGCGAATCCTCCTGATTCCCCCCCTGCCGGGGGGTTGGACCTCGCGGATATGCACATATCCATTATGCCACTTCGCCAGAATCTGTGGGTCTGATACTAACATTTCCCTGGCTGGCGTGGGAGTTGCCTTTGGAAGCCGCCGGGCCCCCGGCGGCTTCTGTAGGAATTGAAAAGATATTCCGCCTTTCACGCGCGGAGCGCGTGCTATAACCCGGACGAGCTCAACCTCTTTGGTTCCGGCTCGTCCGGGTTATGGGATAGCAGGTCCCGCGGTGAAAACGACCGACGATACATCCAGGAGAATCAGGTCGCCCGCCCCCCGAAGATTCCGGACTCTTCACCCCTGCCAGGCACGCCGCCGGCCGGCTTCGCCGGGCTCCCGACCGTCTGTTCGCGGAGCATCTGGCGGCGGAGGAGGTCGGCGTAGATTCCGTTAAGGGCCCACAGTTCCGCGTGGGTGCCCTCCTCGACGATCCTCCCGTTCTCGACGACCGCCACGCGGTCCATCTCGCCGACGGTGGCGGCGCGCTGGAGCACTGCAAGGACCGTCGCGGCGGGGAACTCCCTCCGGAGGTCGCGCCAGAAGGCGGCCTCGGTTGCCGAGTCGAGGTTGGAGGTGACGTCGTCGAGGACAAGGACAGAGGGACCGCCAAGCAGGGCGCGCGCGATGCAGACCCGCTGCTTCTGGCCGCCGGAAAGGGTTATCCCCCTCGGCCCGAGCGCCTCGTCCAGGCCCGCGGGGAAGGCGGCCACGTCTTCGCCCAGCTGGGCCGTCCTCACGGCGCGCAGCAGGTCCTCCTCGGAGCGGATCTTCCTGCCGAGAAGTATGTTCGCCCTTATGGTGTCCGAGAACAGGAACGGCTCCTGGGGAACGTACCCGATGGCCGATCGCAGCGACGAGGCGGTCATGGACCTCAGATCCTTCCCGTCCAGCGTGACCCGTCCCTCGGAAGGGTCGAAGGCCCGGAGAAGCAGGTTAATCATCGTGGACTTGCCCGATCCCACGCGGCCGAGGATGCCGAGCCTGCCCCCCGCCGGCACGGATATGCGCACGCCCCCGACGCCTCCCGATCCGCCTGGATGGCGGTAGACGACGTCCTCGAACGCAACGGCGCCCGCGGGCCGGCCGAGGTCCTCCGCGCCCGGGGCGTCGGACACCTCGGGCTTCCACGACTCAATCTCGTCGAGCCTGCCAATCGAGACGAGCGCCCTCCGGAGCGCCGGCAGGAAGAATCCTATGCTCCACAAAGGCTCGATAATCATCATCATGTACACGTTGAAGCGCACGAGATCGCCCAGGGTGAGCGTCCGGTCCATCACCATAAGGCAGCCTGCCCAGAGCAGGGCGACCATCCCGGCCTCGCCGATGGCGATTCCCGCGTTGTGGAAGAGGTTGTGCACGCCGACCTGGCCAATCTCCGCCCGGACCCGCCTGTCCACCGCTCCAGAATACCTCCTGCGCACGACCGGCTCCTGGCCGTAGGCCTTCACAATCCTGATTCCCGACAGCGCCGATTCCAGCTCGTCGTTGGCATCCGAGGCGGCGGCCTGGACCCGTTCGGCGGCCTTTCTGAACCTCGGCGCTATCACCCGGTACACCGCGAGGATTCCCGGGAGCGGGGCGACCGCGATGAGCGTCAGCTTCCAGTTGATTCCGGCCATCACCGCGATTCCCATCGAAATGACGAGGAGGGCCTCGAAGAAGCGGAACACGCCCGAGCAGCTGAACCAGGCGATTTTCTCGGATATGTCGTTAGTGAGCCTCGTGATGATGTCGCCGCTCTGGAAGCGGTTGAAGAAGGTCCCCCCGAGCCTGGACATGCCGTCGAAGACCCTCACCCTCACCATGCGCTCGTTGCCGGTGTTCACCCTCACCCTCGCCGCCTGAAGGAGAGCGTACGCGACGTGCGACCCGCCGCCGAGGACGAATATCAGCAGCGCGTAGAGCGTGATTCTCTCCCAGGACAGGTCGGAGCTGACCCCGTCGATTACGCTCCCCAGGACGTACGGGTATCCGAGGTGCCCCGCCACGTAGATTACCGTCAGCGCCACCACGGCGGCGACGAGCCCAGTCTGCCGCCTGTACAGGGGCCACAGCCATGAGATGGCGCGAATCATGCCCTGCCCCCCTCCCCGGCGCTTCCGCCGCACGCCGCGGCGGGCATCGCGGATCCCGAAGCCCCCCGCGTCCCGATGACGCCGTCGCCGAACTGCAGCCTGAAGAACTTCGCGTACCAGCCGTCCGCCGCCATGAGAGCCTCGTGGGTCCCCGACTCCACCAGCCTCCCCTGGTGCAGGACCATGACCCTGTCCGCGTTCAGGACGCTCGTGAGCCTGTGGGCCACGATGAGCGAGGTCCTGCCCGCGAGCAGCGTGGCGAGCGCCTCCTGTATGAGCGACTCGGTCTTGCCGTCGACGGACGACGTGGCCTCGTCGAGGATGAGGATTTCGGGCCCCGCCGCCAGCGCCCTGGCGAACGCCAGGAGCTGCCGCTGGCCCACGGACAGGTTCGCGCCCCGCTCGGATAGGACGGCGCCGTATCCGCCCGGTAGGGCGCGTATGAACTCGTCCGCCCTGGCGAGGGAGCAGGCCGCCTCGACCTTCTCCTGCGAAAGGTCCTCCCTGCCGAGCCTTATGTTGCCCGCGATGTCGCCCGGGAAGAGGAACACGTCCTGGAGGATGAGCCCGGTTTTCGCCCTGAGGTCCCTCTGGCGGATTCTGCGGACGTCGATTCCGTCCACCAGGACCGCCCCTTCGGTCGGATCGTAGAACCTGCAGAGCAGGCTCGCCATGGTGGTCTTGCCGGATCCGGTGAGGCCGAGGACCGCGACCCGCTCGCCCTTCCTGATTTCGAAGGAGACGCCGTCGAGGACCTTCTTGCGTCCGTCGTAGGAGAAGGAGACGTTCCTGAACTCGATTGAGCGCGCGAAGCAGGGCCACTCGACCGGCTCCGCGGGATCGGCCACGGAAGGCTCGGTGTCCATGAGGCGGTATATGCGCCGGGCCGAGGCCTGCGCGCGCTGCAGGACGTTGAGCTGGTCGGAGAGGGCCCTTATGGGCCCGAAGAGCTGCCTTATGTACCCTATGAAGAGCACCAGGGTTCCGATCGTGAGCGCGCCGTCGAGCGCCCTGCCGCCGCCGTACCACAGCACGAGCGCGAGGCCCACGATTTCGAAGAACATGACCGAGTTCCAGAGGCATATCACGGCAATCTCGGCCTTCCATTGCCGGGCGAAGTACTCGCCGGAGACGGCCTTCATCCTTTCCCGCGCGTAGCCGTCCGCGTCGGAGAGCTGGAGCGACCTCATGCCCTGGACGCACTCGGAGATGAAGGACGTGACGTCCGCGAACTTGCGGCGGACGTCGAGGAACAGGGGCGCCGAGACCCGGCTGAACACCCATGCTATGGCGACCATGAACGGGAGCATGGCGAACGTGACAAGGGTCAGGCGCGCGTCAATCATGACCATGACCACGGCCATCCCGGCGAACATCACCGCGTTCCCCGCGAGGGCGAGCACGCTCTGGGCGAACGCCGTGCTCAGCGTCTCCACGTCGTTCTCGACCCTGCTCATTATCCTGCCCACGGGCGTCTTGTCGAAGAAGTCCATGGACAGGCCCATGAGGCGGTCGAAGAGGTCCATCTTGAGCCGGGCCATGATGCGCTGGCCCGCAGCGGCGGTCAGGATGGTGTATGCGTACCCCCCGCGTGCACGAGGAACTGCGCAGCCACGAACATGGCCAGCGTGACCGCCAGGCCCCGCGAGTCGCCCGACGGGATGTCGCGGTCTATCGCCCTCTTGAGAAGCATGGGCCCCGCGAGCGAGAGGAGGCTCGTCCCGGCCATGAGCAGCCCGCTGAAGAGGAAGAGCTTCATGTGCGGCCGGAACAGGGGGAGGAGCCTGCGCAGGGCGCCCACGTCCACCCCCTTGCGGCGGTCAATCTCCTCGAAGCCCGCGTAATCGCCGGGTCCGCCCCTCATCTCGACCCCCCGCCCGCCGCGGGTTCCGGCGCGGCCGGGCGCCGCCCGCGCCACAGGGCGACGAGCAGGGAACCCCCGACCACCATGAACGCCCCGGCCACGCCCGCGAAACCCACCGGCTCCGAGTCCACGAGATCGGGCCATAGCGACGAGAAGGCCCACTGCCAGAACAGGGTGACCACCGGCACGGTCGCCAGGACGGCGGCTACGCGCGAAGCCTCCCAGTGGTTGAGCGCCTCGGAGAAGCACCCGTAGGCCGCAAGCGTGTTGAGCGCGCAGAAAAGGAGCAGGCCCGCGCCGAGGGCGTCCAAATCCAGCAGGTCCGCAGGCTTCGAGAGAGGCAGGAAGGCGACCGCGCCGACCGCGTACACGACGAGCATAATCGAGGCGGAGGAGTACGAGACCAGGAGCTGCTTCTGGGCCATGGAATACGCCGCCCACGTGATGGCGGCCGCGATGATTAGCAGCATCCCCGCGGTGTAGCCCGTGAACGAAGTCAGGATGCCCTCGATGCGGTGGTTGAAGAAGAGCAGGAGCCCGGCAACGAACACCGCGGCCCCGGCCGCCTGCGCCGGCGCAATCCGCTCGCGGAAAATCAGCACGCCGCCGAACATCATGAACACCGGCCCGAGCTGTATCAGCACCTGCGCGGCCCCGGCCGTGAGCCGGTCGAGGCCCATGATGTAGAGTATGTAGTTCGCGCACAGCCCCGCAGCGGCGATTGCGATGAGGCCTGCCGCTCGGCGGCCCGGCCGCAGCCCGCCCGCCTTCGCCGAAAGCAGGCCGCCCGGCGCGAGCACGGCGGCCAGCACCGCGCCCGACAGGCCGAGCCTTACCCATGTTATCGTGAACGAGTCGATGCTCCTGAGCAGCACCTTGAGCGCGAGAGGCAGGATGCTCCAGAGAACCGTCGTGCAGAGCGCGAGTGCAAGGCCCAGCCGCCACCGGTCCGTCACACGATGCATATCCAGGGTCCGTCCGCCTTGGGCGCGGGCGCTCCACGCGCGGCCGGACGCGCAGGCCGCGGGGAAACCCGCCCGGCCGCCCGGTTCGCGAAGGGCCAGTATAGCCTTTTCCCGCATGCGCCTTAAGTTTTCAATAGTGTAAGTGCAAGTAAAAGGGGAAGCGTCAGGGCAGGTGCGACTTCGAAAAGCTCATCGTCTACAGGAAGGCCCTGGAGCTCCTCAGGCTCCTCGCAAGGCTTCTCGAGAATCCGCCCAGAAAGGCCGCGTCCGTTGTCGACCACCTCGACAGGGCGGCATGCTCAACAATCCTGAACATCGCCGAGGGGTCGGGGAAAGAGCCGGGGTCGGCGGACAGAAGTCGCTTCTACCGCACCGCCCTCGGGTCGGCCAAGGAGTCGGCGGCAAGCCTTGCGGTATTGAGGGCGCGTGGAGTGATACCAGCCGAACTGGAAGGCAAGGGCAGGGCCGTCCTCATCGAGGTCGTTGCCATGCTCTCGGCAATGGCAAGGTAGGTTCAGGCTGACATCCTGGAGAGCATGGCAACGACCCTCAGGAGTATTGCCCTTGCCTTCCCAACCTCCTGCTCCTCCACGCACCCTCTCAGGCCCAGCAAGGTCCATGCGCATGCGCATTCCTTGGCCGACCCAAGTGCTATTGCATAGAACTTGCGCCTGTCCGCCGAGCCCCTCGGCTTGCCTGACCCCTCGGCGATGTTGAGCGGATGTCGCGCATGCGGCAGCCCTGCATTCCGGGGCTTGCCCCTGAACTTCCTCCGACACATGATACTGGCTCTCTGGTCCTTGTCCGGGCCCTGCCCGGGTCGTGTAGCTGTTATTGGAGCATGCCATGGCTGAGAAAATTCGAGTCGAGAAGAACCCTCCGGAGAAGAGGCTCGCAGGCCTCGGCGTCAAATCCTGGGACATCTGGACCAAGGAAGTGTCCAGGTTCCCCTGGCACTACGACGAGCCGGAGACCTGCTATTTCCTCGAGGGCGACGCGGTCGTCACGCCCGAAGGCGGCAAGCCCGTCCAAATCGGCAAGGGCGACCTCGTGACCTTCCCCGAGGGCATGTCCTGCACGTGGGAGGTCCGGAAACCGGTGAGGAAGCACTACCTCTTCGGTAAACCTTCGGTTTAATCAAGTGACTCTGTTCCGGGAGCCGTTCAGCTGTCGGCGTCCCGGGGTGCCCATCGGAGGCGGGGGACCAGTTCACGTCTAGACGTCCGAGCCTTCGGTTTAATCAAGTGACTCTGTTCCGGGAGCCGTTCAGCTATCGGCGTCCCGGGGTGCCCATCGGAGGCGGTATGCAGAGTTCTTTGTCGAGAGTGGATGGCAGATCGCGGAGAGCGGGCAGCTTTCCTCTACTTTCGACTTTCTATGCTCTCCGCTCTATTTTTCGCCGGTTATATCACTAAGCTGGCGAAAAATGGCGGTGACCATCGGAGGCCCGTGACCCGTTCCAAGGGGAGGGCGAAGCTCCGCTGAGCCACTCGTGCACGTTTCGAAGTGGCTCGCCAGGAGGCTCGCCCTCCCAGACGTTCCGGAACAATCGTGCCAGGAGGCTCGCCCTCCCAGACGTTCCGGAACAATCGTG
>JBFZBV010000662.1:0-4070 GCA_041308285.1 Planctomycetota bacterium
CCTCTCCCCCATCGCCTCCATGGACTCGTCGCCGAACCACTTTTCCCTGAGATGCCTCGGCTTGAAATACGCGCTGCCCGACTGGGCTATCGCCCTCTGGAAAAGGCCCCGCGAAAGCGGGCTCACGATGTGATCGGAAACCGACACCGCCCCTGCGGACTCCCCGAAGATAAGAACGCGGTCCGGATCGCCTCCGAACGCCGCGATGTTCCGCCTGACCCACCTGAGCGCCTCGACCTGGTCGAGGAAGCCGTAGTTGCCCGAGACTCCTTTTCCGGATTCCGCGGACAGCGCAGGGTGCGCAAAGAAGCCGAAAATACCCAGGCGGTAGTTCGAGGTGACGACCACCACTCCTTTCCCGGCCAGGACGGACCCGTCGTAGATTCTCTCCGATCCGGATCCTATCGCGAATCCTCCGCCGTGAATCCAGAACATCACGGGCAGCCTGTCTCCTTCCGTCCTTGCGGGCGTCCATATGTTGAGGAAGAGGCAATCCTCCGATTTGGGGCCCTTGACCGCGTTTTCGGGGCCCATCATCGATACGGCGGGCTGGGGGCACGAGGGCCCGAATTCGACGCAGGTCCTGACGCCGGACCAGGGTTTCACCTGGACCGGGGGCTTCCAGCGCAGCGGCCCCACGGGCGGCTCGGCGAAGGGACCGCCCCTGAAGACCCGAACGTCCCGGCCTGCAGGCTCGCCCAGGACCAATCCAGCGCCTGTGCGGACCGCGCCCGGATTGTCCTTCGATCCGGCCGGGTCCTGCGCGAAAGACGCATGCCCCAGTGCGAAGAACGCGGCAACGGCGAAGGCGGCCGCGGCGCGTCGCGCGTCGAGGCGGATGCTCGGACGAATCTCATTCAACTTCCATCCTCCAGAATCGCACCGCTTTGACGCCGGCTGCGTTTGTTATATCATCGTTCAACACTTCGCGCGCGCGTTTGTTTCGATGCGGCGGCAGGGTTGCGCTATCGATTCGCCGCTGTCCGGCGCCGCCGGCATTTCGGAGGACGGCATGAAGGTACACATCTCGGTCGACTACGAAGGTTGCGCAGGCATCTTCAACTGGATTGACCGCGGCGACGAGGACAATGCGGGGCATGCGGCCGCATCCAGGAGAATCATGACGGAAGAGGCGAACGCCGCCGTACTCGGCATCCTCGACACTTTTCCGTACGCGGAAATCGTCGTCGCGGACTCGCACGGCGGCGCGAGGAACATACTCCCGGAGTCGCTCCACCCCAAGGCCGAACTGATTGGGGGGTGGCCTCGCACGCAAGGGATGGTCGAGGGCCTGGACGAGAGCTTCGACATGATGTTCCTCGTGGGCTACCACGCCAGGGCCGGAGACACAGGCGGGGCGCTCGACCACACGTTCAGCGGCTCGACCGTGCAGGAAGTCAGGGTCGGAAACAGGCCTGTCGGGGAGGCGGAGATAAACGCGGCGGTCGGGGGCCATTTCGGCGTCCCCCTGTCCCTGGTCTCGGGCGACGACGTGCTCGCGCGCGGGCTGCGCGGCGTCCTCGACCCGGAGGTCAGAATCGTGGAGGTCAAGCGGGGCATATCGAGATACGCGTCCCGAAGCCTGCACCCCGAGGAGGCGCGGAGGAGGATACGCAAGGCCGCCGGAGAAGCCGCAGGAGCGGCCCGGAAGCCGCGCCCCTTCGTTCTCGGCGGAGATTGCGGCCTCGAAGTGGACCTCAAATCCACCGCGATGGCATATGCGGCCGAGCCTTTCCCCGGAGTCGAACGCATCCGGGTCAGGACGTTCAGGTTCCTCCCCGCCGTCGACTACCTCACCCTGTTCAAGCGCCTCATGGTCTTCTTCGACCTGGCCGGGACATGGCGCTGACCCGGAATCGCCCCGGGCTTCGGGGGAATCCCTTGCGCGGGCCGGAGCGGGATGGAGGCGGATTGGACCGGGTCAGACCGTCCGCAAGGGCCTGGATGCGGGGCGCTTGAAATCCAGGACCTGGGCGCGAATCCTGTCGCCTGCTTCGTAGCGCGTCTTTTCCGGACCCGCGACCAGAAGCGCGTCCGCGTCCGCCATGCCGCGGATAATGGCGGATCCCTGCGATCCGACGGGCCTGGCGAGGCAGACGCCGTCCGCCCATTCGAGGCGGGCCCTGAGGAAATGCACGGTCCCGGCCTTCACGGAGACGCCTTCCGCGAGAACCGCCTCGAGGGTCGGGATGGAGACGTCCGCCGCGCCCTGCATGCGCAGAAGCGCGGCCCTGGCGAACTGGCAGAAGGAGACCATCGCGGCCACGGGGTTACCGGGCAGGCCGAACACGAGCTTCCCGCCCCTGACCCCGAACGCAAGCGGCCTCCCGGGATGCATGTTGATGCGCCACGTCCAATCCTCGTCGCATAGGGAATGCACGGCGTCTTTCACGCAGTCCCATTGCCCCGCAGAGACTCCGCCGGAAGTCACCACCATGTCCGACGAATCGATGGCCCTCAGCAACGCCTCCTGCGTACCTTCCGGTCCGTCCCGGAGTATTCCGGCGTCGCGGACTGCCGCGCCGTACGCAGCGGCCAGAGCGGCAAGGGCGTACGAGTTGCACGCCCATATCCTGCCCGGTTCGAGGCTGACCCCCGGGTATTCGAGCTCGTCACCTGTGGAAATCACCGTTACGGCAGGCCTCCGACGCACGTCGACCTGCGCATATCCGCCGGAGGCGAGCAAGGCCAGATCAGCGGGTCCGAGGCGTGTCCCCGTCGCGGCGAGCATTTCCCCGGCGGCGGCGATCTCCCCCGCCTTCCTCAGGTTCGGCTTGCCCGAATACCCCTCGATTGATACCTTGCTTCCGGTCCTGGCCGCATCCTCCACCGGCACCACGCAGTCTGCCCCCGCAGGCAGGGGCGCGCCGGTCATCACCAGGACCGAACGGCCTCCTCCGACCGGACTCGCCGGCACGCGGCCGGCCTGAACTTCCTCGACCACGTCCAGCACGGCGCCGCCGTCCTTCAAGTCCGCCGAGTTCAGCGCATAGCCGTCGACGGCCGAATTGTCGAACCGCGGGACGTCCGCCGCGGCCCTGGCGTCCGCGGCGATGAACATGCCGTCCGCCTCACCGATTCCGACCCTGACGGATTCGAGCAGTCCCGTGCGGCCGAGCACCGTGGAAAGCACCTCCTCCACGGTCGCGTCCGACCAGTATTTTCCGTCTCTCATGACCGAGCTCACCATTCTTCCGGCGGGCCCGTGCAGGCGCTGCGGGTCAGCGGCCGGACCCGCCGGGGCGCCTGCCGGGCGCTGCCTCATTTGAACACCTTCTCGGATGCTTCCGACGAGGTGAACACGCCCTTGATCTTTTCGGCCAGCACGCCGCGCCCCTCCAGAATCTTCATTTCAACATCGATGGCGTTGAAGGGCGGGGGCCTGTCCGGGACAAGGTCGCGCACCTTCACCCAGTCCTTCGAAGTCGTGAGCACCGCGGCGGCGCCTTCCTTCTCCGCAGCTTCCGAAACGTCCGACAGTTCCTCGGCGTCGTAACGGTGGTGGTCCGGGTATCTTGTCTCCCCCGTTATCTCCGCTCCCAGCCCCTCGGCCGTCGACCTGAACGACCGCGGATTGCCGATGCCCGACACCAGGTGGACCTTCCTGCCCGAGAACCAGGCAGGTTCCCTCCCGCCGGGCCCCAGCACTCCCCTCGGCACCATGGCGGACATGAGAATGTCGCCCTTGTATCCTGCGGAGCGGACGGATGCCGTGATTCGATCGAGCGCAGCCGGAGGGGCGCAGTCGGCGTTCGTAAGGATGACGAGCGAAGCCCTCGCGGCGGACCCCAGGGGCTCGCGAAGCATGCCCGAAGGCATCATGCGCATTGCCTCCTCGTGCGCCGTAGCGTCGATTAGGAGCACGTCGTAGTCCCGCGCGAGTCTCCTGTGCTGGAATCCGTCGTCGAGCACAACGCAGTCGATTCGGGACGAGATGACCAGCGCCCGGACCGCGGAAGCCCTGTCCCTGTCCTGTGCGATTGGTATTCCCGGCAGAGCTTCGGCAAGCATGGCGTTCTCGTCGTTGAGGCGTCCTTTCCCGGACGAGTACCCCCTGGACGCGATGCCCG
>JBFZBV010000663.1:0-4087 GCA_041308285.1 Planctomycetota bacterium
AACCCTCTTCAAAGACTTTTTCTCGATGGAGTTCCGGGTTGGGGGGGCCTGGTCTGCAAACAAGGATTGGTTGCACACGGGTAGAGTCCGGGAACCTGACGGGATTCATGAATGATTCGAGCCCCCCTCCCGGAACTCCATCAAAGAAAAGTTTTCGGAAAGGGCGTGGGGAAACCCTTTTCCAAAAGGGTTTCCCATGATCACGGTCACTTCGGGACTTCTCAAGTTGACGCATATGGCCCTCTCCGGGGGTCAGGAGGGGATCGTGACCGGCCCCACGACGGCCATCATCGACATGTTGAAGAACTCGTCCACCACCTTGATTGCGAACCAGTATTGCGGGCCCGACATGAATCCGTCGAGAGCGAGGTTCTCCGGCGATCCGGGCGAGTTCGGATGCATGTTGTTGGGGCAGTCAGTCGCCGCGAAGAAGTCGTAGTCCGAAGTGATTGCGCTCGTGGAATACCTGATGATGTAGCCTGACGCCTGGCCGGTCATTCCGTCGTCTCCCGAGGCGTTCCAGCCCAGGTCAATCTGGGATGATCCGCCCGGGGCGGCCGAGAAATTGGTCACCGGGCCGGGCGGAACGGTGTCGGTGACGGACAGCGGGACCATCGACCACCTGCTCACCCTGTGGTTGTTCTTGTCGGCCACGTACAGCCTCTGGCTGCGCGAGAGGCAGATTCCCCCCGGCGTGGAGAAGCCGGACATCTCCGACGTGCCGTTCGCGCCATCGTACTTCTTCCATCCCGGCGATCCGCCGCCAATCCAGCCGGTCGAGGCGCCGGCCAGCGTGATTGAGCATATCCTGTTGTTGTCGGAATCCGAGACCAGGACGGCCTCGCCGGTCGCGAGAACCCCGGTCGGCATGTTGAAGTAGCCGAGCATCGAATACGGGCTCGCGGACTCCCCGGTCAGAAGCCATGCGCCGGCCCCGTTGCCGATCCACCCGCAAGAGTCCCCGGTCGAGTCGTCCCAGCGCGAGATGCGGTTGTTCGCCATGTCCGCGACGTAGATGTAGCCCGACGGGGCGACGCAGACGTCCATGGGGAAATAGAAGCACCTCGGATCAGGGCTGTAGTTCGTCGTTCCCCAGTCGCTGCGCCACCCGTCCGTCCCCCCGCCAATCCAGCCGTTCGGAGTGCCGTCGAGATCCCATCTCGTCACGCGGTGGTTGTTGGAGTCCGCCACGTAGAGGAACGACCCCTGAATCCAAATCCCGACCGGCCAGCTGAAATGCGCCGGGGAGTCGCCGTATCCCGGGGCCTGGCCCCACTGCCATCCGGGCTCGCCGCCGCCTATCCACCCGTCGAAGCTGCCGGAGCCGGTCCAGCGGCAGACCCGGTTGTTCCTCTTGTCGGCGACGTAGATGCTGCCCTGCGAGTCGACCGAGACCCCGGAAGGCTCGTAGAAGTACGTCACGTCGGTCCCGGAGGGGACGGTGCCCGACGTCTGCTGCCAGCCCGACTGCCCCCCGCCTATCCAGCCGTTCGCGATGCCCGAGGCGTCCCATCTGCACACCCGGTGGTTCTGGGTATCGGCCGCGTAGACGATGCCGTTGTTCGTGATGCATACGTCGCAAGGACTGCTGAACGAGTTGAAGTAAGTGCCCTGGTACGCGCCCGGGTCCTGCTGCCAGCCGTTCATTCCGTCCCCGACCCAGCCCTCGGGCAGGCCTCCGGACTGAGACTGGAGAACCCCCCACACGAAGCTCTGGTCGTCCGAGTAGTCGGAACTGCAGGACTGGGCGAGCGCGATGCAAAGGATGCACGCGGCAGCGAGCGGCGTTCGTCCCCGGAGCATGGATCCTCTTGACCCGGACGAACCGCGACGATCGCAGGAGCAGGCCCCGGTTCGTCCGGAACGCCGGGCCGGCTCCGCCTGTTCGAATATGCACATGGAACACTGAATTATACGAACATCCGCCCTGTTTTGCATGCTCCATGCAGGCCGGACGCGATGAAGAGTCGCGCGCGGAATCGTCCGTGGCTGTCGTCGGAAGCGGGGTTTTGGGGGCTCGTGGATGACTTGCAGGATGGAGTTTTCCGGCGAGATTCTTATATCCGTCACTCCAGATTCGGGCAGTCCATGACGAATTGAATCTGGCGTCTGGCGCCCAGGCGGCAGATGAACATCAGTATCACCGTCCACAAGGCGGATTGCGGATTGTTTATGGTCTCCGGATGACAGGCGTCCCCGGATTCAATTCTTCACTTCCCCTTACCCTTCCCCTTCCACTTCCCCTCGCTCATCCGAGCTTCTCCTGCGCCTTCTCGTTCCATGCAAGTCGTGTACGTGTACGAAAACGTGGACGGGAACGAATACGCGGCATGAAAGCAGGGGTTTGAGGGGCAGCAAGTTCTACGGTGAAAGCAACCGACGGCGCATCAAGGGAAACTCAGGTCGCCCGCCGCCCGAAGATTCCGGACTCTTCACCCATAACCCGGACGAGCCGGAACCAAATAAGCAGGGCTCGCCCGGGTTATACACGCGCCGCGCTCTTCCTGCGATCGGAATACGGCGGGGCCTCGAGTGCGGACGCGGAGCCGTCACTTGAGCTCGGCTACGAGGGCGATTTGCGCCCCCTTCTCGAGGACGGCCGCCAGCGTGACGGCCGGGCCGCCGGGCTGGCCGACCTCGACGCGGTAGGTTCCGGCTGGAAGGCCGCCTATCGCGACAGACCCGGATTCGCCGGTCTTCCTGGATTTCTCCATCACGTACATGTTCTGGATGTTCAGCCTTTCCAGGAATTCCCCGCCTGCGGAGTCGAAGACCTTCACCACCGCCCCCTCGACCGGGGCTCCGGCCCGGACGGCGGTCACGACGATTCGCGATTCGGGATCGAGGATGAAGTCGCACTCCGCAGTCGAGGCCGCCGTCAGGACGGTTTTCCCTGAGAAGCGCCTTGCGCATCCCGGAGCGTCTGCGCACGCCACGTACGTGCCGGCGGCGAGGTTCTTCATCTCGTAGCGGCCCGAGCTGTTGGAAAAGGTGGTCCCGAGCGTGAAATCCCCCGGTTTCCCGTTCTCGTCGAGCAGGTAGATCGACGCCCCCTCGACAGCCGCGCCGCTCCTGAGGAGCACCCTGCCCGTCATGGAGGATTCCCGGGTCATCGCCACGTCGACGGTTACGCAGCCGTCCGGCGGCAGGAAATGCTGCGGGGTGGTATGAGTGGCGTATCCTTCCATAAGAACCGTAATGAGGAACTTCCCGGATTCGAGCCCGCCGATTTCATACTCGCCCTTTTCTCCGGTCACGGCCTGGCCCTGCATGATTTCGACGAAGTCCGACATCGTCCTCGGGTCGGCGGTCTTGCCGCTTTCGTCGTCCGGAGACAGGACGACCATCGCCCCCGTCAGCGGCTTCGCGGTCTTCGAATCGCTGACGGTCCCGATTACGCGGCCGGAGGGGAAGGCGGCGTCGACGGTCTTCTCGGACTCACCCTCGGCGACCGTCAGCTTCAGCTGTTTAGACTTGGACTTCGACGTGAGACCGGACGCCGTTTCGGTCTGGAACACGACGATGTAGCTCCCCGGCGGGACGGCCACAAGGGCGTAGGCCCCGTCCTGCGCCGTGGAGACGACGGTTATGTCGCGCTTCTCCTTCTGCGAATCACCGGAGGGGACGAGGGTGACGCTGCAGCCCTGGATTGGCCTTCCCCCGACGGAGACCGTGCCGCGTATCCTGCACCCCGAGGACTCGGAGAAATCCACCGTCGCCCTCTGGCCCGGCTTGAGGGTCAGGTTCTTCGCCTTGACCTTCGACTGGTCGGCCTGCTTGACGTGCACGATCTGGTAGAGCCCCGGGCTCAGGGGCTTCGACTCGTACCTGCCGTCCGGGCCCGTCTGCAGGACCTGCCTCGTTCCTTGATTCGAGGGGCACTGAATCACGACGTAGTCGTCCGCGCTTCCCGTCCCTTGGGCGCCGGTCACCCTGCCGGACACGAAGCACGGCTCCTGGAACTCGACTACGAGTTCTTCGGGCTCCCTGGCCTGGGCAATCTCGACGTTGGCTTTGGTCACGGATCCGTAATCCGGATGGCTCACGGACAGGGAACTCTTCCCTTCCTTGAGGCCCTCGATTGCGA
>JBFZBV010000664.1:0-5458 GCA_041308285.1 Planctomycetota bacterium
TCTCTACACCAGACACTCTACACTCCACACTCTCCCAATGCCCCCGCTCCACCGCGGCGATTATCTCCTTGAGGTCCCTGCCGCGGATTCGCGTCATCACGAAGTACGGCACCCTGCGCCCTGCGATTCCGGACCCCTGCCCGGGCTCCATGCGAACTCCTATGTCGTGGATGGGAATCACGTTGGGGTGCGAAAGCCTTCCGGCAATCTCCCCTTCGCGCAGGAAACGTCCTGCGAGTTCCGCGTTTTCCGCGCCCTTGAGCATCTCTTTCACCGCCACTTCCCGTCCGAGCACGGTGTCCCGCGCGGCGATGACGCGGCCAAGACCTCCTCGGCCGATTTCAGCCTCGAGCACGTAGCGCTCGCCTGCCGTGCCCGCAGGCGGTCCGGCTTTCCCGGCCTGCAAACCGGCCGGAGGACGATGTTCCTCCGGCCTGGCCGCCGGCCCGGCGTCCGGCGCCTCGTCGGGAAGAGTATCGGATTGCGAAGGGGCCGACGGCCTCTTATCGGGAGCGAATTCGAGGAGCGTCCCTTTCACGCCCCCGTCGACCGGCATGGAGAGAATCGATGCACGAAGATCGGCGTCGTCCGACATCGAGGCCAGGCTTCGGCCGGGGTCGCCTCCGGAGACCTCGTCGACGTGCGTCGATGCAAGGCTCTCCAGAAGGGCGCGCGTGGGCTTCTTCAGGAAGCCGCTCTCCTCCAGGATTTCCGTGATGCTCTTTCCGGGGTTCCGGGCCCACATCGCCCCGGCCTCGGCGACCTGTTCCTTGGTCAGGAAATTCATCTGCACGCCCAGGACGACGGCGAGAAGATCGGTTTCTCTGGACATGAGGCTTCCTCGCGATTCGGACGTCAGGGATGCCCTGCGGATTTCCCGCCCAGCGGCCTGCGGATTATCCTACACAAAGGAGTGCTGAATAATATGGTTCTTCCGGCCATTTACGACGGGCCAGAACTGCCTGCGGCGGGGCGGCGCTCGCCAATAAGCATCGAGGGGGCGCCCCTCTTCCCGCTTCCAGCATCGATTCCGCTCTTCCCGGCAGCGGGAACGTTATTGCCCTGAAACCGCGGCGCGGATATATTGTTTCCCGCCACGGCTCGAGGGGCCGGATCGGACCCTTTGGCGGGTCGAACCTCTGAGGCGGTCGGAATGGCGGATAATTCGCACGGTCCTGGCATGAACGGCAGGCGTCCAGTGAAGCGTGTGGACCCGGGATTCAAGGAACGGATTCCCATGAGGCGCCGTGCCGACGGTCCCGCGGGCGGCGATGGGGAGAATCCGAAACCCGGGGAAGCCGCCCCGCCCGTCCCCGAGGAAGTCGCTTCGGCGGAAACCGTGATGGAAGGGATGCTCCCTCCCGCGGAGGAAGTGAGCGACGAGGAAATCTTCGAGAAATCCGCCCCCAAGAAGCCCGCTCCGCCCAAGCCCGCGCCCGGAGCCGGGCAGGCGGCCAGGAAGCCGGCGGGGGCGTCCCCTTCGCAGCCCGGCAAGCCCAGGCCCCCGACGACGAGGCCCTCCGCGGCCGTGGTCAAACCGGGCGCCGTCCCAGCCCAGGGGAAGAAGCCCCAGCCCCATGCCGGGCCGGCAGCGCCTCAGTCCGGCGTCAAGAAGACGTCCACCAGGTCCGTCCAGGCACCCGCCGCATCCGCGAAACCGGCTGCGAAGCCCGGGAACGCGGACGGGGCCGGAGATGCCGGAACCGCCGGGCCCAAGGCCGGCACCGAGGAGATAAGCCCCAAGGACATGGCCAGGCGCATGAAGAAGATGGGAGTGGAGGAGCCTGCCGCGCCGAAGCAGAAGCCTGCCTCCGGGCGGAAGCCCCGCGCCGCTGCCGCCGACGATGAAGACGTACTCGAGCCGATCTCGAGGGCGAAGACGCCCAAAACCGGCGGAACGAGACGGAAATCCAGGCTGGGCATGCCCGATTTCGCCTTCCGCGGGTCGGGATTCCGGCTCGGGCTGGTTGT
The DNA here is from genome assembly GCA_041308285.1 of Planctomycetota bacterium. Lineage (GTDB taxonomy): Bacteria > Planctomycetota > JAKEIC01 > JAKEIC01 > DYIT01 > PPR-0505. The sequence goes on from JBFZBV010000664.1 coordinate 1,972, forward strand.
TTGCCCCTGCTACCTGTCCGCTCTTCTCGGCGCGGCCTGCATCGCGCTCGGCGCCGCCGTCTTCCTCCGGGGCAGGCCGGACCTCTCGGCCCGGATTCCGCAATTCCGGCCCGAGTGGCTCGATCAGCTGTTCGGGAGCATCCCCTTCGACTTCTCGACCGTCCCCCTCATGCCGTACTCGCCCGCTGCGCCCGCGGCGGTCTTCCTCCTCCTCGCGGCCCTGCTCCACGTCAAGGTGAGGTCGTTCAGGCTCGGGAACACGTACGTGTTCAAGTCCCAGCTCATAGACGGCCGCACGGCGCTGAGCCGGCTCGCGAGCCGCGCGGTGCGCTGCATCCTGTCCCTGCCCACCGCGGGGCTGGCCTGGCCCTGGCTCTACGCCGCGGACGTGAGGCGCGACTACGAGTCCTGCTCCTTGAAGCGCCGGGACGACGAGGTCGGGTTCGACGGCTCCGGCTTCCAGGTGCTGTGGCTCTGCCTCGTCACCTTCGTGATGTCGCCGCTGGCCCTCCTCTCGCTGGGAATCCTGGCCCCCCTGGCTTCCATAAGATGGATCGACTGGGAACAGGGCCACATAACGGTGAGGATTGAGGGCGGCGGCACGGCCAGGTCCGAGTTCGAAGGATCGGCCAAATCGCTCGTCGGCAGGCAATTGGCGTGGTCTGTCCTGACGCTCCTGACCGCGGCTCTCTGCAGGCCCTTCGCCATGGCGGACGTGTGGAACTGGATTGCGGACAACACGAACATGCGCCTGCCCGAGGAATCGGAGCCCGAGGAAAGGGATCGGAAGGAGCCGGAGGAGGAAGCCGGCCCTCCGGAAGAAGAGGAATAGCCCGCTTCGCACCCGCGGAGCGATGCGCCTCGCCTGGTTCCGGCCGATTCGCCGGCGGTCCGGCATGGGTTTTCCTGGAAGACGATAACCTCCGCGCCCCGTTTTCGTTATATTACTGGTCCGCGGCCCGGCTCCACCTCCCCCTTCCGGGCCGGCGACGTGGCAAAGGAGCTCGAAAATGCCTTCCGAACATTATGACCCGTGCATGCGCGCGGCGGCCGTCTGCCTCGCGGCGCTGTCCTTCGCGGCCTCCCAGGGCTGCATTTCGGACCTCATGTTCGGATACTCCGAGGACGGCACGGCCGAAAGGCTCCGGAACATGACCTCCGACGCGCGGAACGAGATGTCGAGAAAACTCGTCATGCCGGAAAGGACGGGAAAGGGCCGGAGCGCGGCCCCGGCCGACCCCGCCCGCGGCGGGCCTCCGCCCGTCATCAGCCTCGACCTGAGGAACGCGATATCGATTGCCGCCACCGGGAAGCTCCGCCCAGGCCATCCCCAGGCGGACCTGGTACGCGGAAGCAGTGAAAGCGAACTCGTCAAGGGCCTCCGGGACGGCGATGCCGGGGCGTTCCCGGCCGGGAACAGGGCATTCATGTCGAGGATGGAGAGCCTCCAAAACTCGATGACCGGCCTAATCACCACGGAACACGAGTGGGACCCGCAAATCAGCGGCACGGTCTCGTACCTCTATTCGAACTCCAGGACCACGGGCCCGCACACGGACGTCTCCTCGGGCAGCCTCGGCGCAGGAATCAGCCAGAAGCTCCCCTTCGGCGGCAGCGCAGGCCTCAACGTCTCGACCGGCCAGTCGCAGAACCACATGGACAAGAAGAGCCGGTCCGCGACCCTCGCGGTCTCCGGCTCGGTCAGCCAGCCCCTGCTCAAGGGCTTCGGGTACGGCCAGGCCAGGGAGAGCGTCGTGCAGGCCCGTCGGAGCATGGTCTACGCCATCCGGGACTTCGAGCAGTACAGGCAGGACTTCACCATCGACGTGATGCGCCGCTACTACGATCTCATCAGGCAGAAGCAGGTCGTCAAGAACAACAGGAGGGCCTACGAACAGGCTTCGTTCCTCCTGAGCCAGACCAGGCAGCTCTACGAGAAGCTCGGGGAGAAGACCACGATTGACGTCATCAGGTCCGAGCTGAGCGAGCAGCAGGCCAAGGACTCCCTGGACGAGGCCGAGCGCGCCTTCGAGGAGGCCACGGACGCCTTCAAGCTCTTCCTCGGCCTGGATCCCGCGACGGGAATCGAGATGCGCGACGAGACCCCGGTCTTCAAGGACGTCGACTTCGAGCCCGTGTCCTGCGAAAAGGCGGCCCTCAACAACAGGCTGGACCTCCTCAACTCCTTCCAGGCGCTCGAGGACTCGGCGAGGGCCCTGGACTTCGCGAATCAGAACCTCCTCCCTTCGCTCGACTTCGTCCTCAACTTCAACTTCGGCCACCCCTCGGCCGAGGACTACGACGAGATAAGGCTCAGGACGCACGATTTCTCGGCCGGCCTCACCCTGGAGATACCCTTCGACAGGATTGGCGCGCGCAACTCCCTCAGGACGCAGACCACCGCACTCATGCAGGCCCTGAGGGCCTTCACCGGGGAAATCGACGCGGTCCGCAGGCAGGTTGGCAGCGACATGAGGAGCCTCAGGAGGCTCAAGAGATCGATCGGCAGCCAGGCCAGGCAGATTGAGATTGCCCGCCGCAAGGAGCGCAAGGCGCTCATCGATTTCCAGGAGGGCGAAATCAGCAACCGCGACCTGGTCGAGGCCCAGGAGGAGCTCCGGGACGCCGAGAACTCCCTCATCGAGACGCAGGTCAACTACGAAATCGCGAGAGTTCAGCTGCTGAGGGACGTCGGGATTCTGAAGCTCGACGAAACCGGCAACATCGTCGAGGAATGACATGAAGAAAGCCCTCCTGCTGGTTGCGGTCGCCGCGGCGCTCGCCGCGGGCGCCTACTTCGCGGCCGTGAAAATCGGACCCGCCGGGGGCGGGACCGAGGACAAGGCGAAGAAGTTCTTCGAGGCTCGCATCGGGGACATGGACGTCCCCATCAAGGAGACCGGAGTCCTCAAGGCCAGGAACTCCACCAGAATCAACTCGGCCCTGGAAAGGGAGGCGAAAATCGTGTTCCTGGCCGCCGAGGGATCCCGCGTGAAGAAGGGCGATCCCCTGGTCAAGTTCGATCCCACGCAGCTGGACAGGGAGATTGACACCGAGAAGCAGAACCTCGACGCCGCGAAGGCCCAGTACGACGCAGCGAAGGTGGACTTCGAAATCCAGCGGACGGACGGGGAGAACGAGATCGCCAAGGCCAAGCTCTCCCTCGACGAGGCGGAGAAGAACTGGGACAAGTACGAGAAGGGCGAACTCCCGCTCAAGGAGAGGGAGAACAAAATCAGGCTCGAGGAGGCCGAGTCGAATCTCCAGAGAACCAGGGAGAAGCTCAAGCACATGCCCGACCTCCTCAAGGACGGATTCGTCACCCCGGACCAGGTCGAGCAGAAGGAGATTGAGGTCAAGAAGGCCGAAGTGGAGTGGGAATCGGCGAAGAGCGACCTCGAGCTCTACGAGAAATACACCAAGCCGCTCGAGATCGACAAGAAGAAGGCCGACGTCGAAGGGGCCAGGACCGCGCTGGATTCCTCGA
>JBFZBV010000665.1:0-4377 GCA_041308285.1 Planctomycetota bacterium
TGGAATTCATCGACCGCCGCGTTTCCGGGGAAGACATGGTCCACATGTCAGCCGGCATCAGGATATATCCCGGCACGGCGATGCACGCGGCCGCAATCCGGGAGAAGATGGTCGATCCGGCCGACGACCTCTCGGCTCCGAAGTTCTACGTCTCTCCGGCAATCGGATCCGAAAGGCTCGTGGAGATGGTTCTCGAGGCGTCCTCGACGAGGCCGAACTGCGTCCCCTCGTGGGAGACCGCCCCGGAACCCGGACTGATTGCCAGGGCGGCATCCCTGCGCTCCTTGAGAGGCCTGGACGAGCCGATGTTCCGCACGCTGCTGCGCCTGAGGCGCGAGGACATGGAAGGCGGAAAGAAGACCTGACCCGGAGCCCGGCCGCGAATCCGGCTCGCGGCGCGCAGCCTGCCCACCGCGCGGCCCGCGGATTAGATGTAGAATGCGATGCCGATGACGAGGCACACGGCCGTTATGGAATCGGCCTTCTGGCTGGTGGACAATTCGAATTTCGGCGTCCCCAGATCCGCCATGAACAGCTCGAGGAACCCTCCCACGTACCTCCCCCTGACCTCGACCCCGAACCCGATTGTGAAGCAGACCCCGTCCGATTCGCGGAACCACGGCGAGCTGGTCCACGTATCGAGGTTCTCGAGCTCTACCTTGCCCAGCTTGGAGTACCCCACGGCGAATTTGAGGTAGGGCACGAACCCGTATCCGCACTCGGCCTTGGCGATGCTGAACAGGCGCTTCCCGATGAGGTTGACCGGGAACTTGAGCCTCGTCCCGAAGCAGATCTGGAACGCGCTGCCCTGGTCGGGCTCGAACCTGAAAGGGCCTCCGGACGAGATTCTCACGTGGCCGGGAGGCAGTATGTTGAAGGCCCCGCCGATGTAGATGTTGAGCATCGGCATCAGCGTGAATCCGACCTCCAGCCCGCCCGTGAAGTCCGACTTCCAGTACTCGTCGTACCCGTTGTCGTCGAAAACGTCGCTCGCATCGCCCATCAAGTCGATGGCGCCGCCCAGGAACAGGGAAATCGACACCCTCTCGGTCCGGGTGATTTTCTGCTGCGTGGCCCACGTCTGCCAGGCTCCGGGGTCCTGGCCGCGCGGGGCCGGCTGGTTGAACTCGTCGAAGGGCCGGCCCGGATCGCGTCCGTCCTCCCCCTCCGCAGCGCCGCTCCCGGGCCCGGGGGCGGGCTCGCCGGCGGCTGCCGGAGGCGCAGCGGGCTTCCTGTCCGGCGCGGACTGAGCCCCGGCCCGGGCTGAGGCCGCCGCCAGCATCACGAAGACCGCGATTGCCGAGAACGCTGTTCTGCCTGACATAATCCCCCCGCCGCGAAAAAAAAGCGCCGAACCGTCCGGCGCGCGCCTAGTCGGCCTTCCAGAGGGCGCAGCGGAATCCTATCTTCTCCGACCTGCCCTGGGACCCGGCCCTCCTCGTGGCCATGACGTCGTCCCCGTCGTCGTCCCACGACCCGCCCCTCACGGCGTGCAGGCCCGGACCGGGCGAAGGGCTGACAGGGTTTATGGCCCAGCGGCCCTTGCCTCCGGGATACTTCTGCAGCAGCTGGGCGAGGAACTCCTCTGACCAGCCGTCGAGGCACCATTCGGCCGCGTTGCCGGACATCTGCTCGGCCCCGAAGAGCGAGGCAGACTTCGGAAGGGCCGCCACGCCCACGGCGGACTCCAGGTTCCCGTCGAAGTTGCACTGTTCCGCCGTCGGCTCGGCATCGCCCCACGAATACCTGGTCTTGGTGTTCTTCACGACGTTCGCGCAGGCGGCCTTCTCCCACTGAGCCTCGGTCGGGAGGAGCCTCCCGGCCCACCTGGCGTAGGCGTACGCGTCGAACCAGTCGACCCCCACGACCGGCTGGTCGGGCTTGTTGAACCTCTGGTCGTTCCAGAAGGCCGGCGTGTGGTCCTTGCCCTTGGGCTGGGCCGGGTGGTCGTATCTGCCGGGCTGCTTCGACTTCTTGGCCCATTCCAGGAACCTGGCATATTTCGCGTTCGAGACCTCGTACTTGTCCAGGAAGAACGCGCTCACGAAGACCATGACCTCGGGCTTGTCCTCGTCCGGCGAATAGTAGTCCCCGGTGCCCATGGGGAAGAAGCCCTCGGGCACGTAGACCATGACCGACTCGTCCCACGAGCACTTGTACTCGCCCTCCTTTTCGCCGCGCACCAGCCCCTCGGGCGTCTTGCCCCTGTACCCGATTTTGCCGGCGGCCCCCTCGCTCCAGCCGAACCTCGCGAGGCGCATGTCCACCGTCTTGCGGAACCATCCGGCCGGGTAGTCCTTGATGTATGAGCGGCACCCGTCGGCGGACTCGGCGGTAGTCTCGAAGGCCTTGATTTCGTCGGCCGCCTTCTTCCCCAGCGAGGCCGCGGCGTCGGCGTTGTCCCCGCCCGGGAAGTTCGCGGCGTGCGCCTTGACCCGCCTGGCAATCTCCTCCACGTCCTTGAGCTTCGCCATCGCGTCGTACGAATCCTTCTCCTCGGCCGCCATGGCGTCCACGGCCTTCCTGACCTCGCCCGCCTTGAGCCCCTCGGGGTAGTCCTTGACGTACTTCCTCCCGGTGGCGATTTTCCTGCCGAACTCGTCCAGAGTCGTGAACTGCGTGTAGACCTTCTCCTCGTTCTCCGTGTCCTGCCGGATTTTCCTGACCTCCGCAAGGTGCTTCCCCTCGGGGAAGGCGTCGATGTACTTGTCCGCGGCGAGCTTCCGGCCGTAGAACGTGTCCTTGGACCCGACGGCCCCGAACGCCTCCTCCTCGAGCTTGCCGACTATGGCGCCGCGCCTTGCCGTCACCTCCCCCGTGAACCAGCCTTGCGGATACTTGAGGTCCTTGTACTTCGTTATGTACTTCTCGCAGGCCTGGAGCTCCGATCCCGTCTTGGCCGCCTCGTCGATTGCCTTGAAGTCCCCGTCCTCCTCGTCGAGCGCGGCGACGGTCTTCTTCGCCTTCCCGGCATAGGCCCCCGTGGGATACTTCTCCGCGAAGGCGGAGAACAGCGCCCTGGCTGCGGCAAGGGACTCGGCCCTGGGCAGCGAGGCGAATTCGTTCTTCTCGGCCTCTGCCAGGGCCTGGAAGTCGACCTCGACCCTCGATGTCTTCCCGTCGTGCACGGTCACGCTCACCTTGTAGACGACATCGCCCTCGCCGACCGCCTCAATCGTCTGTTCGCCGATCTTGGACTTCTCTATCAGCGCAGGGGTGGGCCCGACGGACCTGCCCTCGAAGCGGATGTTCAAGGTGCCGCTCTTCGCGAAGACGCGGATGGACCCGAATTTCTCCCGCTCCAGGGTCTCGGAAACCGACAGCTTCTTCCCCTGCTCGTATTCAATCTCCCTGTTGACCGGCAGGTAGCCCTTGAGGTCCACGAGGAGGCCGTGCCTGCCGGCCGAGACGTCCGTGGACATGCAGGGCGTCCTTCCGATGGAAACGCCGTCCAGGAAGACCTCGGCGCCGATCGGGTCGGACTCGACAACGAGGCCCGTGAACGACTCGAGGGCGCTCATGAGCTCCTTGTACCTGTCCGAGCAGAACGCGAAATGCTTTCCCTTGGGATAATCGGCCGCGTATTTGCCGTAGAGGGGTATGGCCTGTGGGATCTTGCCGTCGTCGTCGAACTGCTTCGCCGCGCTGAAGGTCTCCTCCGCCCTGGACAGGATTCCGTTGAGGTCCTTCTCGAACTGCTCGGCCTGCTGTTTCTGCTCGACCATCGTGTGGTTCTGAAGGAGCCCGTAGGTGACTTCGCCGAGGGCCTTCTCGTAATCCTTCCCGGCCAGGAGCGCCGAGTAGGCGGCCATGTGCTTCTCCCACCCGGCCCGCTTAATCCACTTCTCGACCTCGTCGGTCAGCTTGATTTCCCTGGCCTTGACGAACGATTCGGCCGCCTTGCCCCACTCCTGCGCCTTGAAGGACTTCTCCCCTGCGGCGATCAGCCTCGCGTATTCCTCGTTCCTCTGCTTCTCGACGTCCTCCTTCGAGGGCTGCGGCGTGTCGTAGGGCCTCGGATCCGGGGCCGGCCCTGACTTGAACGGGTTGGCGATGATGAGTCCCGCCGCGGCGGCCGCCACTATGACCGCGGCCACCACAATCGGGATGAAGAGCCCGGATCCGGTCTTCCTGATTGCGATTGTCGACTGGAGGCCTGTGCACGCCTCGAGCTCGGCCAGGAACTCCGAGGCGTTCCTGGACCTCTTCTCCTTGTCGCGCGAAAGGTTCTTCATCACGAGCTGTTCGAACTTCTTCGACACGCCCTTGATTTTCTTCGCGAGCGGCGTGGGCTCCTCCGTGGCGAGCTTGAACATCATCTGCTGCATGTTGGCGGCGTCGATGTGCCTCTGGCCCGAGACCGCCTCGTAGATGATG
>JBFZBV010000666.1:0-3969 GCA_041308285.1 Planctomycetota bacterium
GGTCATGTTCGTGGCGATGGGCTTCCGCAACGCGGCGTTCGTGGGCATCGCCATCCCGTTCTCGTTCTTCCTGGCTCTCACCGTCCTCGCGATTGCAGGCATTACGCTGAACTTCGTGGTGCTCTTCAGCCTCATCCTCGCGCTGGGGATGCTGGTGGACAACGCCATCGTCATCGTGGAGAACATATACCGACACCAGCAGGCAGGCTTCGGCCGGGTCGAGGCCGCGATTAAGGGCACGGCCGAGGTGGCCTGGCCGATCACGACCTCCACGCTCACGACGCTCGCCGCGTTCGCCCCCCTTATGATGTGGCCCGGGATAGTGGGCGAATTCATGAGCTATCTGCCCATCACGGTCATCGTGACTCTCGCGGCGTCGCTCTTCGTCGCCCTTATAATCAATCCCGCGATGTGCGCGGCCTTCCTCAAGGTCCCGCAATCCAGGAAATGGGAGGAAGGGAAGCGGAAGCTCCACGTCGTCCTCGAGGCATACCAGGCGTTGCTCAAGTTCTCGCTGAAGTGGAAGTGGTCCGTGACGATCCTCTGCTTCGCGGCCCTCGCCGGCGTAATCTCCTTCTACGTTAATACCGGCGCAAAGGTGGAGTTCATGCCCAGTACCGAGCCCCAGCAGGCCGTCGTGGACGTCTCCATGCCCGAGGGGATTCTGCTCGCCGACACGGACGGCGTAATCAGGGAGCTCGAGCAAGGCATAAAGGAGACTCCGGGCTTCGAGGACGTCAAGTCGACGACCACGTCCGTTGGATCGCGCGGAGCGAGCGACCTCATTTCGTCCGGAGAGGCGTCGAACATCGCGAGAATCTCCATCGAGTTCAAGGACATCGGCCTTCGAAAGGGCAAGACGTCCGACTTCATCGAGAGGGTCAGGGAGAAATTCTCCACGATGGCGGGTTGCGAGATACGCGTGCAGGCCGAGGAGATGGGGCCGCCGGGGGGCGCGCCGGTGAACGTCGAGATATCGGGCGAGGACTTCGGCATCCTGGGCGAGGTATCCCGCACGGTGAGGAAGATAGTCAGGGACGTGCCGGGCGTGGTGGACATTCGGGACGACTACGAGCCCGGGAGGCCGGAGCTCAAGGTCACCGTGGACCGCAAGAGGGCGGCGCTGCTCGGCCTCAGCCCGCTCATAGCCGGCATGACCGTGCAGACGGCCTACCGCGGCAGCAAGGTCGGGGTGGTCCGCATGGGCGAGGACGAGTTCGACGTGAAGGTCATCGCCCCGAAGGCGCACCGCCAGGGCTTCGGGATGCTCGACAAGCTGTTCCTCACGACGGAGACGGGCGGGCTGGTGCCGGCCTCGTCCGTCGCGGACTGGGACATCACGGGGGGGTCGGGCGCGATAAGGAGAATCGACCGGAAGAAGGTCGTGACCGTATCCGCGGACGTGTCGAAGGAATTCAACCGGGATGTGGTCAGGAGCAAGGTGAAGGAAGCGCTCAAGACCTACGAGGATTCCGAGATGCCCGCCAAATGCTCCATCAAGCTCACCGGCGAGCAGGAGATGATGCTCGATGCGCAGGAGTTCCTGTTCAAGGCGTTCGTGATGGCGCTGCTGCTCATACTCCTCATTCTCATCGCCCAGTTCAACTCCATCCGTCTCCCGCTAATCATCATGTCGAGCGTGGTGCTGTCCATGGGCGGCGTGTTCCTGCAGCTCATCGTGCAGGGCAGGCCGTTCGGCATCGTCATGACCGGCGTCGGGCTCATAAGCCTCGCCGGCGTAGTGGTCAACAACGCAATCGTGCTCATAGACTACATCACCAAGCTCAGGGAGAGAGGAATGGCGGCACTGGACGCGGTCGTCGAGGCCGGCATTACCCGGTTCCGCCCCGTCATGCTGACCGCCGTCACGACCGTCATCGGGCTCTTCCCCATGGCCTTCGGCTTCAGCGTGGATTTCAAGAAGATGACGATCGCGTCCGGCAAGGAGATGGCGCAGTGGTGGGGCGGGATGGCGTGGGCGGTCATCTTCGGCCTCAGCATCGCGACGATCCTGACGCTCGTCGTCGTGCCGACCCTATACTGCATTCTCATGAGGGTGAAGACGAAGGGCGCGGCCCGGCCCGCGGCGCCTCCGGCCGAACCCGAGCAGAAGGGCAGCATATTCCCCGAGGTCTAGCGCTCGTTTGCACTATAGCGGCTCAGTGAACCGTAGGACGAAATGGACGCTGACCGTGGACCGTGGTCGGACTGAGTAATGACCGAAGGGGCGTGGGGACGTCGAATGGACGTCAACAGAGCCGCGGGCGTCAGCCCGCGGGGGCTTTCTCAAAACGGGAGTTTTGAAGCGGTAAGCAGTAAGAAGCCAGAGGTCAGCGGTCTGAAGTCAATAGTCAGTAGTCAGAAGTAAGCTGACCGCGGGGCCATGTGCAGAATCAGGTGAATCAGTCTGGCGCGGAGCGCCATCAGGAGAATCAGTGCACGGAGAAAGAGCTAGACCTTCTCCATCATCTCGATGATGTCGAGCTGCTTGCGGTAGAAGGAAATCTCCGCGAGGTTGCCCCTGTTCTTGGCGCCCTCGCGCTTCTGGGTGACGATCTTCTTGGCCTCTTCGAACTCTCCCTTGTCGACCAGGGCCTGCACTTCCGCGCTGAACTTCACAGGGCCGGCGTGGTCGTCAAACTTGACGGGCTGAGGGGGGACCGGCTGATCCGGCGGGGTTTTCGGGATGGAACCGGTCGGCCTGCCCCTCGCCTCGGTCCGGGCCTGGCCGGCCATAGGCCGCATGCCCGCGTCCTGGAATGGCTGCGTTTCGGCGGGCTTCCACTGCGCGCCCTGCGCAGGCTGGGACTGGGGCTGGACCTGAATCGCCCCGGTGGCCCTCTTCGTCGCGGCGCCCTTCCTCTGCAAATCGCGGGGCTCCGCCGGGGAATCGGGCCGGGCCTGGGGGGCCTGGTAGAAGCCGGTTTTCCTGCCGCCCAGGTTCTTCGGCTCCTCGGCCCTGGGAGGGGGCGGTTCTTCGGTCTTCTTGGCCCTGTCGAATATCTCCGACCACCCCGGTTCCTTCTTCGGGGCCTCGGCTATTTTCTGATCCCTGAACTTGGTGAACGGGTCCTCGGCAGGCGCCCACTTCGGCGAGGCGCGATCCGGCATGGCCCTTCTGGGCAGGGGTTCCGGCGGCTCGTCGAGCCCGGGCACGGGCATGGCGGGAGCCGGCCTGGCCGGGGCTTCGGCCCTGAGTGGGGCATTGGCCGGCATCCTCTGCTCCTGCCCGCCGTAGACCTGGGGAGGCGGACCCAGAATCTTCTTCTCAGTGCCCGGGAACCAGTTGAGCCGCTCCTCGGTGCAGTAGTAGAGCCGTCCGAGCATGAACCCGTTCGCGAGCCTCAGGTAGAGGCTGATGAACGACGTTACGAAGACACCGAAGATGGACACGAAGAGCGACGCGCCGGGCGAGACGACGCCGGCGAGGTTGAGACCGATCGTGGCTACTATGGGAGTGGCCAGAAACGCGAGAGACAGGAGCACGACCACGGCGTACTCGCCGGCTATCACGGCCATCGACCGGAATCCGAAGCCCACGTTGAACGCGGCGAACGGGGAGGCGAAAAGGGCGTTCATGAGATACGCCATGGGATAGTAGACCGACCCGACCAGGAAAAGCAGCAGGGCCAGCAGGACAAGGGGTATCGCGGCCAACGGCACCGCGAACGCTAAAATCAGGCATGCCACGGACGGGCCGAAGCAGACCGCGTAGACGCCCAGCACGAGGAAGGCCGATTCGAAAATCCCCTGGGGGTCGGGCCACATGGGCACGTCCTCTTTCCCCTGGGCCGTGTGGCCGATTATCTTGAACTCGTAGGTCAGCAGGTATGAGGTGACAATCACCGAGATTGCAAATCCCACGCAGAAGGCGCGCTGGGCGACGAACGATGCGATGCCGAAGAAAATCCCGCCCACCACCAGCGTGGCGGCGCCCTCCTTGGTGAACGCATAGGCGAATATCTTGCC
>JBFZBV010000667.1:0-3244 GCA_041308285.1 Planctomycetota bacterium
GTTTGAAGGAACCCGGGATGAATCCGGACCGGACAAGCAGCTGGGCGCATCATACGAAGGCCCTTGGCCGTCACGGCTAGGGGCGCGCAGGCTGCGGTCCGATCTCGACAAGAAAAGAATGAAACCGGAAGAAAGGCCCGCATGCCGCGGGCCTTTTTTGTTGGCCATGGCCCGGACGAGCCGGAACCAAAAAGGTCGGGATCGTCCGGGTTATAATACGCGCTGCGCGCGTGAAACCGGAATATCTTTGGAATGTCGCCAGGTGACCAAGGCGCGGAACGGAACGCGGAGGTTCGAATGGACAGGAAAGTGAAGATTATAGTGCCCAAGGGGCGGATACAGGACAAGGTCATGGCGCTGCTCGCGCGCGTCGGCGCCGCAATCGCGGTGGACGGCAGGGCCCTCAGGCCGCACTGCCAGGACCCGGAGATCGAGGCGAAGATACTGAAGCCCCAGAACATCCCGGCCCTGGTCGCCCTGGGCAGGCACGACTGCGGGTTCACGGGCCGCGACTGGGTGGTCGAGCAGGGGGCGGACGTGGCGGAGGTGCTGGACCTCGGGGTCGATCCCGTGAGAATCGTCGCTGCCGTGCCCGAGGGCATGGCGAAGACCTGGAAGTCGAGGAAGCTCGTGGTCGCCTCGGAGTACGAGAGCATCGCGCGGGGGTTCATCGCGGCGAAGGGACTCGACGCCGTGTTCGTCCGGAGCTACGGCGCGACCGAGGCCCTGCCGCCCGAGGACGCGGACCTCGTCGTGGACAACACGGCCACCGGCTCCACGCTGCGCGCGAACAGGCTCGAAATCGTGGAGGAAATCATGAAGTCCACCACGAGGTTCATCTGCAGCCGCGAGGCGCTCGCGAATCCCGCCAAGAAGTCCAAGATCGAGGAGCTTGCGATGCTCATGAAGAGCACTCTGAACGCCGAGGAGCGCGTGCTGCTCGAGATGAACGTGTCGAGGGAGAGGCTCGACGACGTCGTGAGGGACATCCCGTGCATGAAGTCGCCCACCGTGTCGCCCCTGCACGGCGAGGAAGGCTACGCGGTGAAGGTGGCGGTGCCTGCGAGGGACGTCCCGTCGCTCATACCGAAGCTCAGGGCCGCGGGCGCGACCGACATCCTGGAGTACAGGCTCGAGAAGATAGTGGTCTGACCTGGGCGGGTCGATGGGATTTCGGCCTGTCCGCGGCCGGAGCGACGGCATGGAGGTTTTCGTGATAGAGGCGAGGAAGTCGGTGAGGGGGTTGAAGCCCTACTCGCCGCCGCTCGAAGGGCGGCGCGGGTACGCGAGGCTCGATTTCAACGAGAACACAGCGGGCTTCCCCGGCGTAATGCCCGGGCTGCCGGACGACGCGGTGTCGGCGTATCCGGAATACGGGAGCTTCAAGGCGCGCCTGGCCGGGGTCTACGGCGTGCCGGAGGAGTGCGTGCTCCTCACGAACGGGTCCGGCGAGGCCCTGTTCACGGCGGCGTTCACGTTCATCGAGCCCGGCGAGAGGGCGGTCACTTCGGCTCCGACCTTCCCGCTCATACCGCACAGCCTGAGGCTCGCCGGCGCAGACCTGGCCGAGGTGCCGGTCGACAGGAGCCTGGAGTTCGACGTCGGGCGCATCGAGGAGGAGCTGTGCCGCGGCGTCAAGCTCGCGGCCTTCGCCTCGCCCGACAATCCGACCGGGGCCGTGCTCGGCCCGGGCGTGGTGGAGGGCTGGTGCAAAAGGTTCCCGGGCACGCTCTTCCTGGTGGACGAGGCGTACGCAGAGTACTGCGGGTCGAGCCTCATGGCCTCGGCGGCGGGGCTCGGCAACCTGCTAGCGTCCAGGACCTTTTCCAAGGCCTGGGCGCTCGCGGGGCTGAGGCTGGGCGCGCTCGTCGGGTCGAAACGGCTCGTGGACGAGATGGCGAAGGTCAGGTCGCCGTACAGCGTGAACTCGGCCGCCCTGTTCGCGGCGTCGGCCCTCCTGCCCCGCAAGGCGGAGGTCGAGGCGGCCGCGGCGGAGACGATGAGGCGCAAGGACCGGCTCGTCGCGGCGGTCGAGGCCCGCGGGTTCCGCGTGAAGAAGGGCAGCGCGAACTTCTTCCTGCTCATGGCCGGGCTGGATGCGGCGGCGCTGGTGTCGCACGCGAAGTCTCGCGGCACGCTCCTCCGCGACAGGTCCGTGACGAGCGGGCTGCCGGGCGCAGTGCGGGTCACCGTGGGCACGGATCCCGAGAACGCGCGCCTGCTCGAGGCCCTGGACGGATTCAGGGCGGGCAGGGCGCTCGTGTTCGACCTGGACGAGACGCTGGTGGAGACGAGGGAGACTTACGACGTCGTGGTCGGCCGGCTCGTGCTCAGGCATTCCGGGAAACCGGTCGACCGGGCCGAGCTCCAGAGGCTCCGCGCCTCCGGCGGGTTCAACGACGACTGGGATTCGACCGTGGAGATTCTGAGGCGGAGGGGCGTGGCGATTACGCGCGGTCAGGTGGACGCCGAGGGCAAGGCCGCCTATCTGGCCATCGCGGCGGGCCGCGAGAGGATGCTCATCGATCGCGCCGTGCTCGAGGCGCTCGGGAAGCGGTACAGGCTGTTCCTGCACACCGGCCGGTCGAGGGACGAGTACGCTCCGGTCTGGGGCGGGGATCTCGATCCCCTGTTCGAGTCGGTGACGTGCCGCGGCGACGACCCGGGTCTCGCGCCCAAGCCCGCCCCGGACCAGCTCGTCATGCTCCTGTCCAGGGCAGGGTGCTCGGGCGGGGTATACGTCGGCAATTCGGTGGACGACATGGCGGCGGCAAAGGCTGCGGGATTCTTCGCAATCGGCGTGGCCACGACCATGGACAGGGGGGATCTCCTGCGATCCGGGGCGGACCTCGTGGCCGGCACGGCGGCGGAGGCCGCGGCGCTGCTGGGGGTCGTGATGGAAGGAGCACCCTCACCCTTCCCCCCCCTCGAAAGGGGGAGAGGGTGAGAGTCATTCGTGCCGGAAAGACGGTCGCTTCCACGCGTGTCGTGCCGCGGGAGGCGGATCTCCGGGGTTGCGGCCATATCCCCGGACTCCGGCGGTTGTTCTCATGAGTGAGCCGGCAGGGCAGGAGGACGGCATGCAGGCGGGCAAGAGCAAGGCGGGGAGGCGGAAGGCCGGGAAGGGCGCGGCGGCGCGCGGAAGGGGGAGGTCCGCCTCGGTCGAGCGCAGGACGCGCGAGACCCGCGTCGAAGTCCGAATCGGCCTGGACGGGCCTGTCGGGGCGGACGTGGGCACGGACCT
>JBFZBV010000668.1:0-3233 GCA_041308285.1 Planctomycetota bacterium
GCCGCCGCCCTTGGCGGTATCGGCGTCCTTGAACCTGAGGACCGTGACGATGTGCTCGTCGCCGCGCCTCACCTCGACCACAATCTTCTTCTCCTGCGCGAGCTTCCCGATGATCCCGCCGAACGCGGCCAGGTCCGCGACTTCCTCGCCCTCAATCCTCACAATCACGTCGTTCCTCTCGAGGGCGGGTTTGGCGTCGTCCGCGGGCCTCCCGGGCCTTATGCTCTTGACAAGCACGCCCCTGGCGTCCGGATACCTGCGCATCATCGCCATCGGCCCGGTTATGCCGCGCAGCGTAACCCCCCACGATTTGACCTCAATCTCCGCGCCGAGGTATTTCTCCATCAGAGCGGCGGTCATCGTAATCTCCACGCGCGAACCCGCCCTCTCGACCACGGCCTTGACTTTCGTCCCCGGCGCGAAGTCCGCCATCCTCTTCAGAAGGGGCGGCGCCTCCTCGAAGAACCTTACGCGCACCTCCTCCCCCTCCAGCGACAGGAGTACGTCCCCGGGGCGGATCCCGGCGGATTCCGCAGGGCCTTTAGGCCAGACCGACGACACGAGCGCCCCCGTGTCCCTGTCGAGGTTCCCGACCGGGGCCACGGAAAGGCCGAGCCAGCTGCGGCGCACCTCGCCGAACATGAGCGCCTGATTCAGCACGTGGCCGGCGAGGTTCGAGGGAATCGCGAACCCCACGCCGTTGCCGCCCAGCTCGTTTATGCCGACGACCTCGCCCCTCAGGTTCACGAGCGGCCCCCCCGAGTTGCCGGGAAGTATGAGCGCGTCGTGCTGTATCCACCTCGTGAATATGCCCGTCGTCTGCCCTTCGCCCAGGTCCATCTCCTCGGCTTCGGAGCCGCTGAAGCTGGTGAACACCCTCCTCGGATTGCTCACGATTCCGAGGGTCATGGACGACGACAGCCCCATGGGGTTGCCCATGGCGAGCACGTAATCCCCGACCTTCAGGACCTCCGAGTCGCCCAGCGTTGCGAACGGGACCGGAGCGCCCGCGTCCCTCCTGCCGGCGAGGTTCAGCTTGAGCACCGAGAGGTCGGTGAGCGGATCGTGGGCCACCACCTCGGCCTCAATCCTCTCCCTGTTGGGCAGCGTGCACACGATCCTCATGGCGTCCCCCGCGACGTGGTAGTTCGTGAGCACGTGGCCCGCAGGGCTCACGACGACTCCCGATCCGGCCCCGGCCATCCTCTCGGTCCTCCCGCCCTGGTACTCGCGCACGACCACGGAGATGTTCACGAGCGCCGGGTAGACCTTCTCGCAGGAGAACTCGAGCGCCTTCTTCAGATCCCCGCCGATGTCGTCTGTCGCGCCGGCCGGACCGGCCAAGACGGCGCACGCGGCAGCCGCCGCGGCGACAAGCTTCAGGTTCATCCGCGCCTCCATTCAAATCCCCATATGGCGGCCGTCGGCGCGGCCGCCCCGAGCGGCCCGGCCCCGGCAACCGGAAAAATCGAATCCCGCCCGCCGCGAATCACGGATCAGGCACCGGGTCTTCGCCCCCTTCGAAGAAGGGATTGCACCTCAGAATCCTGCGCACTCCCAGGCAGGTGCCGACGAACACGCCCCGCTTCATGATCGCCTGGATGAAATATTCGGAGCAGGTCGGGTTGAATCTGCAGCAGGGAGGAATGAGCGGGGAGATGAAAAGCTGGTAGAGCCTAATCGGGAATATCAGGAAATGCTTCAAACGCCCAACCTCGCCGCGGCAGCCGTCAGGAGCTTGCGGAAACTCAGGCTCACCGCCTCCAGAGTGTAGTCCGCCGGCGAGGATTTCGGGATGGCGACGAAATCCAGGCCTTGCGGCAGGGCGGACCTGCCCAGCCGGAACGCCTCCCTGCAGAGGCGTTTCAGCCTGTTGCGCTTTACGGAGGGGCCGAATCTCCTGCCGACCATCATTCCCATCCTCGTGTATTCCAGGCTGTTCGCCGCGCAGAGAAGCAGGAAAAGCCCGTTCCTGAAGGGCTGCCCATTCCGGAAGACGGAGTCGAACTCGCGTTTCCTGCGCAGTCTCAGGGTCTTCGGAAACGCGGCTCCTCCGGTCCGTCCGTTTTCACCGCCCACCCTCATCCCCCTCTGTTCCCACAGGCCGGAGCACGGCGCTCAGCAGGGGGCTGAGTCGCAGCCCCCGCCGGTCTTGGCGCGGGACGTGCATGCCGCGGAGAAGATTTAGAAGAAGCTCTCCGGCACATACACCTCGTCGCCGGGCTCGAGCTCGATGTTCTTCTCCGGGTATTTGCCCTGCATGATGTCCTTCAGCGGCACTTCGAACACCTTTATGCCGCCGTCGGGCATCTTCCTCTTCACGTAAGTTCCATTCGGTGAGGCCAGCCTGGTCCATCCCTCGGCCAGAGCCACGCCCATTGTAGCCCTCAGACCTCCTGTTGGAATCGTGTAGCCGCCCGGTTTCTGCACTGATCCGATGATGTAGACCTTTCTCAAGTCCGGGACGATGACCATGTCGCCGGGCTCGAGCTGGAAATCGAGGTTCACGCCGCGGAAGCGCGATGTCTTGCTCTCCGAGCGGCGCTCGAGGGTGACCGTACGCAAGTCCGCGTCCTCCTTGACTTTCGAGCGCGTCAGCGCCTCCTCCACGGTCATCCCGTATTCGGGAATGATGAAGGCGCCCGGTTCGCGGACCTCGCCCCGGACGAACACTTTCTTGGCTTCCAGAACCCTGATTTTATCGCCGGGCATCAGGAAAAAAGTCTTGAAATTCTCCCTCGGCAGGAGGTATTCGACTAGATTCCCGTCGACGGCCCTGCTGATTTCGACGAACCTGCGATCCGCGTCGTCCGTGAATCCCCTCGAGAGCGAGATTACGTCGGCAACGCAGAGGGACCCGAGCGGAGGGATTTCGAAGGCTTGCGGGTAGTTCAGCTTCCCGAGCGTATAGACCCACCTCTGGGCAGGGGTTTTCAAAAGGACGGATACCTGCGCCGTGGTGAGCATGTACTTTTCCAGGCGCTGTTTGAGCTCGTTTTCAAGCTCTATGATGCCCATCCCCTTCAAGTCGATGACGCCGACGTAGGGGAAGTTGATTTTCATTTCCGCGGAAAGGCGAATCTGGATGTTCTTGAACTCCGGCTCCTCGAAGATGTTGACTTCGAGCAAATCGCCGGGGTAGAAAGTGAATTTGCCTGCAAGCACGGAAAGCTCGGCAAGTTCCTCGAGATTGATGAATCTCGCCGCGGTCTGCGGAGCGGGCCACGAGCTCG
>JBFZBV010000669.1:0-9068 GCA_041308285.1 Planctomycetota bacterium
TCGGATGAGCGAGGGGAAGTGCGGGGAAGTACGGTCACTCCATCTTGCAAGTCGTCCATGAGCCCCAAAAACCCCGCTCCCGACGACAGCCACGGACGATTCCGCGCGCGACTCTTCATCGCTGGCCCGATGCCAAAAACCTTGACAGCGCAATCGGATGGATGTTATCTTAGCCTGACAATCGGCTGCGCGGGGCGTAGTGCACCCCATGCAGGCCGGTCCGGAGAAGGGGGCTAAAGCATGAAAAAGACCGTTGGCGCGGCGACAATCTTCATCCTGGCTTTCATGCCGATACTTGCGGCCGAGGAGGGGACTCCGGAAAACAAGGCCGTCCCGGCGCCCGAAACGGCCGCCGCCACCGCGGCCTACATCTTCTCGAAATCGGTGGACCTCTGGCTCGCCGTATACAAGCAGACGAAGGAAGAGGCGGACATCACGTCAATCCTCGACGAGCTCTGCAGGGAAAAGGGCTACACCGGCTACCGCGAATACTCCGCCGCCACGGAGAAGCTCATCGGCGCCGACTGGGAGGCGCTCATTCAGAAGGAATTCCACATGCCGTGGGCCAAGGCGAAGGTCGCCTACGAGATTCACGCGAGGAAGCTCGCGGAAGAGGACAAGGCCCGCGAGAAGGACCCGATGATCTCCTACGTCCCGGACAAGGCCGCAATCGTCTACCTCAAGAACGGCTCGACAATCGAGGGCATCGCGCGCAAGGGCGTGCTTGCCGAGAAGGTGGTCAAGTTCCGCAGGAAGAACGAGGTGAAAGTCGAGAGCATCTACGTGCAGGTCCCCTCCGCCGAGAAGGACGCGGGGATAAGGATTTGGTACATAAACAACATCGACGGATTCACCTTCATCCCCTACAGCAGCATCGACGAGAAGCAGGGCGTCGAGGTCGTCCGGACCCTGACTCCCAGGGAATCGGAGCAGATTTTCAAGGAAATCAAGGTCAAGGAAGAGACGCTCCGCGACGCGGAGAAGAGGGCCAAGGCCGAGGAAGACAGGCTCAACAAGGAGAAATCCCAGACCGAGAAGGCCATGCGCGAGGCGGAAATCGCCCGCAGGAGGGGCGTCGACCTCGATCAGGCCCGCAAGGAGAGGCAGGAGCTTCTCACGAAATTCCCGCCCTCCGCAGGGTGGAGCAGCGAGAAACTCGCCGAAATCCGCAGGCGCTGGATCATAAACCACATCCCGCCCACTGAAATCGAGAGGGACTTCCTGGGGCTATTCGACAAGTGGCAGAAGGCCAAGGAAGAACAGGAACAGATTGACGGCCGGAAATGAACGCTGAGCGCGGCGGACCCGCCGCCGCTGCCCCCGCAATTTCCCTTGTTCAGGAGAATTCGCATGGCTATCAGGGTGGCTATCAACGGCTTCGGGAGAATCGGCAGGCTGGTGTGCAGGGTGATTGAGGAGAGGAAGGATCTCCAGGTTGTGGCTATCAACGACCTGGCGCCCGCCGCCTCGCTCGCGCACCTTCTCAAGTTCGACTCCGTGCACGGCCGCATGACGCGCAACGTGACGACCGGCGACGGGGTCATGAGAATCGACGGGCGCGACATCAAGACGTTCTCCGAGAAGGACCCGTCCAAGCTCCCGTGGGGGAAGCTCGGCGTGGACTTCGTGGTGGAATCGACGGGCGTGTTCCGCAAGAGGTCCCAGTGCGCGATGCACATCGAGGCGGGAGCGAAGAAGGTGCTCCTGACGGTCCCGGCGAAGGACCAAATCGACGCCACCATAGTCATGGGCGTCAACGAGAAGGACCTCAAGAGCTCGCACACAATCATCTCCAACGCCTCGTGCACGACGAACTGCCTCGCGCCGATGGCCATGATTCTCCACAAGCATTTCGGCATCGAGAAGGGGCTCATGACGACCATCCACGCGTACACCAACGACCAGCGCATCCTCGACTTCATCCACGAGGACCTGAGAAGGGCCAGGAACGCCGCTACGAACATCATCCCCACCACCACGGGCGCGGCGAAGGCCGTGGGCGAGGTGCTGCCTGAGCTCAAGGGCAAGCTCAACGGCCTCGCGGTCCGCGTCCCGGTCCCGGACGGGTCGCTGTGCGACCTCGTCGCGACCGTGAACAAGAAGACCACCGTCGAGGAGGTCAACGCGGCCATGAAGGCCGCCGCCTCCGGCCCGCTCGAGGGGATACTCGCCTATTCCGAGGACCCCATCGTGTCCTCGGACATCGTTCACGACCCTCACTCCTGCGTGTTCGACGCCGAGCAGACCATGGTCATCGGCGGGAACATGGTCAAGGTCATCGGGTGGTACGACAACGAGTGGGGCTACTCGAACAGGGTCGTGGATCTGATGGCATTCGCATTCAACGCCTGAAAGGCGGCGGCCGGGCGCACTGAAGAACCGGAAGCCGGGCGAAGGGGGGCCTCGGCCCTCCGTCCCCGGCTCGGAACGCCCGCAGTCCCGCCTGGAGCTTTTTTTTAGGGGTCAAAGCCTTGAAACGCGCAAGTCTCTCGTCGGTGAAGATTGCCGGGAAGCGGGCGCTTGTCCGCGCGGACCTCAACGTCCCCCTCGACGACAAGGGCGAGGTGACGGACGCCCTCAGGATAGAGGAATCGCTGCACACCATCCGCCACGTGGTCGAGAACGGCGGATCAGTCGTCATGATGTCCCACCTGGGCAGGCCCAAGGGGCCGGGCGACAAGAAGCTCATGATGAACGCGGTCGCCAGCGTTATGGAGAAGAAGCTCGGCCGCAAGGTGCGCAAGCTGGACGGATGCGTGGAGCCCGCCATAGCCGCGGCGACGAAGAAGCTCAAGCCGGGCGACGTGGTCTTGCTCGAGAACGTCCGCTTCTACGCCGAAGAGCAGGCCGGCAACGAGGAGTTCGCCCGCAAGCTCGCCGTGCACGGCGACTTCTTCGTGGGCGACGCCTTCGGCACGGTCCACAGGCCCGACGCGTCGGTCGCGGTCGTCCCGAGGTTCCTCAAGCCCGCGGTCGCCGGGATACTGCTCGAGAAGGAGCTCGTCGCATTCGAGAAGATTATCGAGAAGCCCGACAAGCCCTTCCTGGTCGTGCTGGGCGGCGCCAAGGTGTCCGACAAGATTCCGGTCATCGAGAACCTCATCGGCAAGGCCGACGAAATACTCATCGGCGGCGGCATGGCCTACACCTTCCTCAAGGTGAAGGGGCAGAAGATAGGATCGTCCCTCGTCGACGAGAAGAACATCGCCACGGCCGAGCGGATACTCAAGGCCGCCGAAGCCAAGGGCGTCAAGATAGTGCTCCCGGTCGACCACGTCGTGGCTGATTCGCTCGACGCCGCCGCCGGCGCCGTCATCAAGGGGGGCTTCGACCGCGGGATGGGGCTCGACATCGGGCCGGACACGAGGGAGCTCTTCCGCAAGAGGATTCTCTCCGCCAGGACAATCGTGTGGAACGGCCCGATGGGGGTGTTCGAGAAGAAGCCGTTCAGCGCCGGATCGCTGGCGGTGGCGAACGCGATGGCCGACTCGGACGCGTTCACCGTCATCGGGGGCGGGGACACCGCCGCGGCAGTCGCGGAGTTCGGGGTCGAATCAAAACTGAGCCACATCTCCACTGGCGGCGGCGCATCGCTCGAGCTGCTCTCGGGCAAGGCCCTGCCGGGAGTCGAGGCACTCGACCCAGCCTGAAAGAATGCGCAACAGCGAAAGAGCACGGCGGATGCTCGCGGAACGGGGCGTGAGAATCGCCCCGTCCGTGCTGGCAGCCGATTTCGGCATGCTCCGGCTGGAGGTCCAGGCGGCGGAGAAGGCCGGCGCGGACCTGCTGCATCTCGACGTCATGGACGGCCATTTCGTCCCGAACATCACAATCGGGCCTGACGTGGTCGCCTCGGTCCGCGCTGCGGTGTCCATCCCGGTCGACTGCCACCTCATGATTTCCAGGCCGCGGGACTACGTGAAGCGGTTCGCCGAGGCCGGGGCGGACATCATCTTCATCCACGTCGAGTCGGAGGGCGACACGGCGGGGACCCTGGGCATAATCCGCGACCTGGGGGCGCTCGCCGGAATCACCCTCAACCCCGAGACGCCCGTCGAATCCGTCCTCCCCCTGCTCCAGCACGCCGACGCGGCCCTCGTCATGACCGTGAGACCCGGGTTCGGGGGCCAGAAGTTCATGCGCGACCAGCTTCAGAAGGCGAGAGTCATAGCGGACGCGGGCCTGCCCGTGGCTGTGGACGGGGGCGTGGGGCCGGAGAACGCAAGGGACTGCGTGCTGGCGGGCGCCGGGATTCTCGTCGCGGGGACCTCGGTCTTCCGCAGGGGCGACATAGCGCGGGGGATTGAGGCGGTGCGGGCCGCCGCCGAAGGCCGCCGGGAGGGGCCCAAGGTCGCCTGATGGAAATCGTCTCCGTCAAATCCGAACTCACCCGCTGGGACCAGGAAGGCCGAATCCAGGGCAACATCGACATCCCTCTTTGCGAAGCCGGGGTCGCGCGCGCCAGGCTCACCGGTTCCGAGCTCGCGTCCATGGGCATAAAACTCGTCTATTCCGGCACTTCCATGCCCGTGTACCAGACGGCCTGCATCATATCCGAGGGCAACGGAAGGGTTTCGGTGACCAGGAAACCCGAGCTCGACGAAGTCGATTTCGGCCTCTGGCAGGGCCTCCTGGACCTGGATCTGAGGAGGAAGCACAGGAGAATATACAACAAGTGGCTTACCGACCCGGCGTCAATCGAGCCGCCTTCGGGCGAGCGCCTTGACGAGGCCTTCGGGAGGATTGTAGGCGGCATCGAAGGGATCATGCGCGCGAAGCCGGGTAAGCGCGTGATGGTCGTGACCGGCCCTTACGCGTTCGCCCTGGTGGCGTGCTATTTCAAGGATTCGGGCCTCGGGCCGTTCTGGGACATGTACCGGGATTCCGGCAAAAGATGGGAATTGTATACGGCCTGAGAGGGTGGTATAATCTTGCCAGTGAAAACCTGCGGCCCTCGGGGCCGGGGCGTGGCGCGGCGGTCAGGGGAAGGCCTTCCGGTTCGGAGGTTTTCCCCGATGTTTTTTCCCGGCCGGGGGTTGCGATGATTCGCGCGGCCGGGCGACGCTGACCTCCGACCGGGTTTGAAAGACTGAAGATGGCGTGGAACCTGGGACTTAGAAGAAAGATGAACATGCCGTCGGGCCTTTGGGTCAAATGCGACGGCTGTTCGGAGATGGTCTACAAGAAGGACGTGGAAGACCGTCTCAATACATGTCCAAAGTGCGGCCATCACTTCAGAATCAGCGCGCGCGAAAGGGTCAGAATCACTCTTGACGGGGGGTCGTTCGAGGAGCTCTACGCCGATTTGGAACCCGTCGACCGTCTCGGGTTCAACGCGGCCAGGCCCTACGCGGAGAAGCTGAAGCAGGCGCAGGAGGCCACGGGCCTGAGGGATGCCGCCCTGTGCGGGATCGGATCAATCGACGGCGAGGAGGTGGTGTTCCTCGTCACGGACCCGTCGTTCATCCAGGGCAGCATGGGCGTGGTGGTCGGCGAGAAAATCGCGCTCTGCGCCGAGAAGGCCGCGGCCCTCCACATGCCGTTCATCGTGGTGTCCGGATCCGGCGGCGGGGCGAGGATGGAGGAGGGCGTGCTGAGCCTCATGCAGATGGCCAAGACCTCGGCGGCCATCGCAAGGCTCTCCGAGGCCCGCGTGCTGTATGCGGTGGTCCTCACGAACGCCACCATGGGCGGTGCGCTCGCGTCCTGGGCCTCGCTCGGAGACGTCACCATAGCCGAGCCGAGGGCGCTCATCGGCTTCACGGGCCCGAGGGTTCTCAGGCAGACGGTGAAGACCGTGCTGCCGAAAGGCTTCCAGACTTCGGAGTTCCTCCTCGAGAAGGGCTTCATCGACGCAATCGTGCCGAGATCCGATATAAAGCCTTTCCTCGCCAGGATGATACGCTACTGCACGAGAAAGGCGCCCGGCAGGATACGCGAAGCGCTCGGCAGGGTGGGCAAATCGCGCTGACCCTTTTCCGGCCGTTTTCAAGCAGTCCAGCTCTCCGGAACACGGCCTTGACTTGACCGCACCTGCCGATAGAATTCCTTTGGTCGGGGCGATTAGCTCAGTTGGTTTAGAGCGCTAGCTCGACAAGCTAGAGGTCGAGAGTTCAAGTCTCTCATCGCCCAGAAACGCTCGCGCAAGCGCTGCTTGCGCGAGCGTTTCTGTTCATGCAGGGCAGCATCCTGAATCCTCCGCGGACAGCGAAGCCGGGAACGCCGCCACGGACGCCGTGCCCGGTGCGTGCGATCAGACGCAAAAGCCCAATTCCAGCCAATCCGTGGTATCATTCCACCCCATGTCGAAACTCGTGGACCAACCGGTGCCGAAAACGATAGTCAGGATGGCGGTCCCCATGCTCGCCGGGACTTTCGCCATGAACATGTACCACCTCACGAACGCGTGGTTCGTCTCGAGGCTCGGGACCGACTCGCTCGCCGCCATATCCTTCACCTTCCCGGTGGTGATGCTCCTCATGTTCGTTTCGCGCGGGCTGGGCAGCGGATCCATCACGCTCATAGCGCACGCGCTCGGCGCGGAGGATCGCGCGAGGGCCGCCAGGCTTGCCGCGCACGCGCTGGCGCTCGCGGTCATTTTCGCCATGCTCCTGACCGCCGCGGGAATGCTCACCATACGGCCGGTCTTCTCGAAGCTCGGCGCGTCCGGGGCCGTCCTGGACACCACGGCGGTCTACATGAGGATATGGTACGCGGGCGCGGTGATTATGGTCCTCCAGATAGTGACCGCGGACATCATAATAAGCACGGGCCGCACGAAGCTAATCAGCGCCCTCATGGTCTGCAGCACGGGAGTGAACGTCGTATTCGACTTCGGGCTGATTTTCGGGAATTTCGGCATGCCGAAGATGGGCATAGCGGGGGCGGCCGTGGCCACGATTATCGCCCAGGGCGCGACCCTGGCCTGCGCCCTGTACATCCTGGCGTTCAGGCTGAGGCTCCTCGACCTCTCGTCCCTCAGGCTCGGCCTCATGGTCAAGTCGTGGGGCAGGATACTGGCTCTGGGCATGCCAGGCGCACTGGGCCTCATGCTCACGCCGGCGGCAGCCGCAATCATCACGAGACTCGTCGCGAGATACGGCAACGCCGCGGTAGCTGCATCGGGCGTGGCCGGGAGGATAGAGATGTTCGCATTCATGATACCCATGACCGTGGGCATATCGCTTATGCCATTCGTCGCGCAGAACTACGGCGCGCGCAGGATGGACAGGATTAGGCAGGTAAGGAAGCTCGCGATGTCCTTCGCGGTCCTCTACGGGATTTTCATCGGCGCCATGTTCATCGTCTTCGCGGATCCCATGGCCAGGGTCTTCTCGGACGAGCAGGCCGTCGTTGACGTGCTCAAATCCTACATCTACATCACCTGCGCGGGCTACGGCCTGCTGGAGGTCCACCGCTACGCGGGATTCTGCATGACCGGCGTGCAGGAACCCCTGCAGGCATCGGTCCTGGACATCATCCGCATACTCGTGCTGCTCATACCTCTCTCCATGCTGGGGGGCGAGCTTCTCGAGCTCAACGGGATATTCTGGGGCAGGCTCGCGACCGACCTCCTGGCGGGGAGCATAGGAATCTTCTGGTCCGGCAGGATACTGCTGAGGAAAGAACGCAGGCTGGCCGCCGCCTGATTCACGGCCGGACCGCTGCAGCTGCCATCCGCCGGGCCTGGCATCCCCGCCGGCGCGCCTCGCTGGCTCGTATCCCTTGATACGCGGAGCCGTGAGCAGGTAGAATCCTCCCTGCTACTGCGTCATGGAAGGCCGAGCATCTGGCGCGCATCGCCCGTTTTTCCGAGCATGGAGGCTCATGAAAATCCAGGTTCAGTGCTCGTGCGGCAAAACGTTTTCGGTGGACGGCGGATTCGCCGGCAGAAGAGGCAAATGCCCGCATTGCGGCGGCGCAGTGACCGTGCCTGCGCCGGCGAAAGAGGAGCCGGCGGAGGCGCAGGTCGAAGCCGTCCCCGAAGAGGAAGCGGTGGAAGCGCAGGTCGAAGCCGTCACGGAAGAACCCGGGGCCGGCATCGAGGCCGCCGAAGAGCGGCCCCGGAGGCACGGCCGCGCCAGGCCCGACAGGGCGCCCACCATTGACCCCAGGAGCGCCGGCGGCTGGCAGACCGTGGAGCGCGGGCTTGGCATATTCCACGTGTCGATGGTCGTCTTCCTGGCAATCGTGTTCGGTTTCCCCTTCGTCGGATTCCTCGTCGCATTCATGCTGCCTGCCATGCGGCTCGTACTGGGAATCCTAATCCTCCTGTGCCTGATTGGATCGCTGGTCGGGATGATTGCGGGAAGGGTTATATGCTGCGCCGTGCCCGGGAAGACGGGGCTGCAGAAATATATAATAGGATCAATACTCACGATGGCAGGCGGGTTCGGCCTGGCCATGCTGCTCGTTGTGGCGAGCACCCAGTCGAAGATTCCAGAGGCGGCCTCCATAGTCCCGAACCTCATGTACTTCTCGGGCGAAATCCTCTTCCTGCTCTTCCTGCGAGGAATCGGCTCCTACTTCAAGTCCAGGACCTACGAGAGCAGCGTGCGGAACCTCATTATCTTCGACGTCGTGCTGACCGTGGCCATGCCGGCGCTCCTCCTCGCCGCCCTGGCCGGCAAGTCGGGTGGCATGCTCCTCGGCGGCGTGCTCCTGTTCGTAGTCCTGCTCATCGTCATGATCGTGTGGTACCTGAGGACGATCGGCGCGGGGCGGGACCTCATCAGGAGGAACCTCGGCATGAGCGGCCGCAGGGCGAAGAAGGCCAGGACGATGGCCGGACGGATGCGCTGAGGCCCGGGCGTATATATGGAATCCCTCCGGCAATCGGCGATGTGAAACTGCTGTCGCGGCGGACGGCGAATGAAGCGCGAACTGCCTGAGAAGGTCGTGTGCCCGAAATGCTTCCATCTGCCTCGGAAATTTCGGGACCAGGCCTCCCATTATTTCGCAACATATTGTCCAATATTGGGTTATACTGTCATTGCGAGCGCCCACCCGCGGGGCGGGCGGGCGCTCGCAATAAGAGAGATGGATATCGCACGCACAGCGAGACGGCA
>JBFZBV010000670.1:0-17421 GCA_041308285.1 Planctomycetota bacterium
CGGCTTCCTCCTCGTCGTCGTCACGCTGAACACCCGGAGGCACCAGACCGAGCTCGAGGAGCGCATGCGCGGCGCCCTCGCGCCCATCGTCCAGAGGCTGGTCATCAAGGAGGGATGGGACAGCAACAGGTCGAGGACTGAACTCGGGATGAAGTTGGACGAGGCCGTGGACTTCAAGCTCATCCGGCGCTACGCGGTGGTGGGGCTCGACGGGCAGGTGTTCTCGAGCCACAACGTCCCGGAGGAGGAATACGCCGCCTTCGTCGGCGGCGACGAAATCCTTTCTTCGTCGACATCGCTCAACAAGGTCGTGCTGTACCCCGACGAGAAGTTCATCGCCGTCCCAATCTCAATCGGCGGGAAGATTTCCGGAGCGGCGAAGCTCGAGGTGAACGTCGGCCAGAGGCCGGGCATGGGGATGACCATGCTGGAGACCTCGACGACGCTTCTAATCATAATCGTCTTCTTCACGATGATCCTCATCACGGCTACGTACGTTCTGCTCGAGGGGCTCGTCTTCAGGCCGCTGGTCTCCCTGGTGGAGGCCAGCAGGCGGGTGGCGGAAGGCGACTACTCCGTAAGAGTCAATCCCGGCAAGAGTTCCGACGAGATGAAAGTGCTCGTGGACTCGTTCAACGCCATGACTTCCGATATCAGGGACTATCATTTCAACCTTGAGCGGAAGGTGGATGAAGCCACGGGAAGGTTCAAGGAGGCGCAGCGGCACCTGGTCATCGCGCAGAGGCTCGCCGCGACCGGCACCCTGGCCGCAGGCATCGCCCACGAGGTGAACAACCCCTTGGGAGGCATGATCAACGCCACCAGAAGGCTCCTGAAGGACATGGACGGAGATCCGAAGCGAAGGGAATACCTGAAGCTCATCGAGGAGGGGCTCGAACGGGTCCAGAACACGGTCAGCAAGATACTGAGCTTCGCCAGGCGCGACATCGTCCCTCAGGCGGTGGTCCTGCGGGACGTCACGATGAAGGCGGCGGCGCTGATTGCGCACAAGACGGAAAAGAAGGGGATTAAGGTCTTCATCGAGGTGCCTGATGACCTGCCTTCCGTCTTCGGGGATCCTTCCGAGCTGGAGCAGGTGATGCTGAACCTCATGATGAACGCCGTGGACGCGATTGAACACGACAAGGGGGAAATCAGGATTTCAGGCAGGCAGACGGAATCCGCGCTGGAGGTGGACATAACCGACAACGGCACAGGCATGGACGAAGAGACCCTCGCAAAGGCGTTCGACCTGTTCTTCACCACCAAGGAGGCGGGCAAAGGCACGGGGCTCGGGCTCAGCATCGTGCACAATATAATCCACAACCACCACGGGAACATAAACATACAGAGCGCCCCGGGCATGGGGACCACCGTGCTGCTCAGGTTCCCCGTAATCAAGGACAGCAAATCCGGGAGGCTCAAGCTCCTGACGGGCGGCGAGTCCGAAGGCGGGCAGGCATGATCCTCGAGGAGCTTGCGCCGAAGTTCGCCGGCATGGCCGCCCTTCTCGCGGCATCAGCTTTCTTTTCGGCCTCGGAGACCGCCTTCTTCTCCCTGTCACCGCTCGAGCTGCACAGGCTGCGCACCGCCGGGGGCCTGTTCGACAGGCTCGTGCTCGCATTGAGATTGAAGCCGGATGCGCTCCTCATCACCGTCCTGCTCGGCAACATGACGGTGAACGTCCTCTACTTCTCCCTGGCGGCGGTCGTGTCGATTTCCGTCGAGCGCGAGGGGTACGAGGTGGGCGCAGGCGTGTTTTCAGTCCTCGCGCTCGCGGTGCTCATAGGCTTCGGCGAAGTGCTGCCCAAGTCGACGACCGTGAACATGCCGCTCAGGTTCGCCCGGCTCGCGGCGCTGCCCCTGACCGTCCTCCTGCGCGCGGCGGCGCCGGTCAGGATTGTCCTCGAAGGGGTGCTCTCCGTCGTCATGCGGGGCGTGCTCAGCAGAATCCCGAGCCAGCCCTACATCACGGAGGGGGAGCTCAAGTCCCTCATCCACCTGAGCCTCGAGGGCGGGCAGATAGGCCAGCACGAGGGGAGGATGCTCAGGGAATCCCTCGCGCTCGAGGACATGACCGTGAAGAGCATCATGGTCCCGCGCGTGGACGTCGTCGCCTTCAAGGTCGACGGCGACAGGGCGGAAATCATGAATCTCGCGGCATCGACGCTCAAGACGAAAATCCCAATCTTCGAGGGATCGAGGGACAACATCATCGGAATCGTCAAGGTCAAGAACCTCTTCCTGCACCCCGACCGCACTTTGAGGAACCTGCTCGAGCCCGTGCTTTTCGTGCCGGAAAACATGTCCGTCGCGGACCTCATGAAGAAGTTCCTGGAAGGCCGGAACGCGAGGGCCGTCGTCGTCGACGAGTACGGCGGCACCGAAGGGCTCGTCACTCTGGAAGACGTGACCGAGGAGATTGTCGGCGAGATAAAGGACGAGTTCGACACGAGCACCGAAGTGTACACCCGCCAGCCGGACGGCAGCTACGTGCTGAACGGCAACCTCAGCGTGAAGGAATGGGGCGATGTCCTGGGCGAGGAGGTGAAGTCCGGGAAGGTGGGGACCTTCTCGGGATACATAACCCTTAAACTCGGGCGCATCCCCGAGAAGGACGACGTCGTCAGGCACGGCAACATGGAAATAACCGTGCTGGAGACGGGAATCAGGCGCGTGTCGAAGCTCAAGCTCCGGTTCCTGCCGACCCCGTCGGGGCGCTTGACGGGAATCGCCCCGGGGGATGGGGGGGCCGCATCATGACCATCGCCTGCGCGGCTGCGATTGTCCTCTTCCTCGCATGCTCGTTCTTCTTCTCGGGATTCGAGACCGGGATCTACTCGCTCAACAAAATCAGGCTGAGAATATGGGCCGAGATGGGCGATCTGCGGGCGCTGAGGGTCAGAGCGCTCATCGACGACATGCCCGGCCTGCTCGTGACCATTCTGGTGGGGAACAACCTGGTCAACGACGGGGCCTCCTTCGCGCTGATTCTCCTCCTCGGGCGGCTCGGCGTGGCCGAGCCCCAGTACCTCTCGACGCTGATTCTGACGCCCGTCATATTCTTCTTCAGCGAGGCGCTTCCAAAATCCTTCTTCATAAGGAGGCCCAACGCGCTCGTTTACCCAACCGCCGTCTTCGCCTCCGCCGCCAAGACGCTCTTCTTCCCCGTGGTGGTCCTCCTGAGGAGAATCGTGTCGTACACGTCCCGAGGGGTCAAGGGGCAGCAGACCGGCGGGATGTTCTTCACCAGGGCGAGAATTGGACTCGTCCTCGACCAGGGCGTAAGGGAGGGGGTCGTGAGCCCCGAGCTCCAGAGCCTGGCGGACAACATCATGAAGATGGGGAAGACGACCCTGAAGCAGGTGATGGTACCTCTCGGGAAGACGGCGTTCCTCAAGGAGGGCGATGCCCCGGAATCGCTGGTCGAGCTCGCGAAGAGGACCGACATGTCGCGATTCCCCGTCCTCGACCGTGATTGCAGGGCGAAGGGCATAGTGCACATCTTCGACCTCGCAGTCCGTGGAGGCAGGGTCGGTTCGCTGGACGAGATTATCCAGAAGCCCGTCGAATTCCTCGAGGACTTCCCGGTCGGCGACGCCCTGTTCATCCTGCAGAAACGCAAGCGCCAGATGGCCCTGGTGGTGTCCAAAGAGGGCAAGGTGGAGGGAATCGTGACAATCAAGGACCTTGTCGAGGAGGTTGTCGGCGAGATTTCCGCGTGGTAAGGCGCGTATTTGCATGCCGCGCTTTTTATCATATCATTCCCAGTTGCGGTCCGGCCGTTCCGAGCGCCCGGCATCCGCAGACCGGCCCGCGGGGGGCCTTGGGAGGTCGGATTGGACAGGGCACAGGTTTTCCAGAGGGCAAGGGAGATACTCGAGACCGAGGCCAGGGGGATAATCACCGCCGCCGCGTCGGTGACGGAGGGATTCTACGATTTGGCCCTGGAGCTCGCGTCCCTCAAGGGCAAGGTGCTCGTCTCGGGCGTGGGAAAGTCGGGCATCGTGGCGGAGAAGATTGCCGCGACGCTCACCAGCACTGGGACGCCCGCCTTCTATATCAACCCGCTCAACGCCCTGCACGGGGATCTCGGGGTCGTGAGGGAGGGCGACGTCCTCGTCGTGGTGAGCAATTCCGGCGAGTCGGAGGAAATCGCCCACCTCATCGAGGCCGCGAGGGGATTGGGCGTGAAGACGGCAGCCATCACCGCGAGGGTCGACTCCTCGGTCGCGTCCCTCAGCGAGATTGTGCTGGACACCTGCGTGGAGCGCGAGGCCTGCCCCATGGGCCTCGCGCCCACGACATCCACGACGGTGTCGCTCGCGCTGGGCGATGCGCTCGCGATGGTCGTCATGGAGATGAGGGGATTCAGGCCTGAGGATTTCGCGCGATTGCATCCGGGCGGGCCCCTCAGGAAGCGCCTGAAGCTCCTCGTCAAGGACATCATGCGCACCGGCCCTTTGCTCCCCGTGGTTCCGGAGGCGGCGACGATGGAGGAGGCGCTCCGCGAGATGACCGTCAAGGAGGCCCTCGGCGTCACACTCGTCTCGGGGCCCGGCGGGGAGCTCGCGGGCATAATAACCGACGGCGACCTGCGCAGGATTCTCCTCAAGGCGGACGACGCCGCCGGAATCAAGGGAAGACCCGTGTCCGAGTTCATGACGCCCAAACCCAAGACAATCGAGGCCGAGGCCGTCGCGTCCGAGGCGCTGAGGATAATGGAAGTGAAGGGGATTTCGTCCCTGGCGATTGTGGACCAGAGGTCGAGGCCCGCAGGCATAATACACCTCCACGACATCCTCGGCAGGGGGAGCTTCTCGGTATGAGGATCTGCGCTATGCCCATGACTAAGGCCGCGATCGCCGCGGCAATGGCGATTTCCGCGGTAATCTGGCCGGGCTGCTCCGCCCCGCAGGCAGGGGACGGGGCGCCGTCGAGGACGGAGGATTCGGACGGCGGACGTCTCGCGCGGGGCCAGAACCTCGAGTCCGAAGGCAGGCTGGACGAGGCGTTCGAGGCCTACGGCTCCATCCTGCCCGGGACCGCGGCAGAAGGCCCGTCCGGCGCGTACGCGGCGGCCCGGTTCCGCATGGGGAGATGCCTCGAGGAGACGGGGAAGACCGTGGATGCCAGGGGTTTCTACGCGGAGGTGCTCTCCATGCCGAACCTGATGGCGTCGGAGGGCGACATCCCGGAAACGGGATCGATTGACATACACATCCGCAAGCAGACGGAAGTCGCGATGGCGAGGGTCGGATTCGGCGTCCAGGAGTTCTACCTGGTCCACGCCGGGAACGCACAGTCGCCCGCCAGGCTCGCGGCGGTCAAGTCCCTCGAGCGAATGGGAGACGAACGCGCCGTCCCCGCGCTGGAAGCCTGCCTCAAGGAGGCCGACGGGGCGCTGAAGGACGCGGCCGCGAAATCCCTGGAGAGAATCAGGGCGAGGGCCGGCAGGCAGGCGGCCGGCGGGGGGCGGTGACTCGGCCCGCGCCGGCTATAGTCCGTGCCCGCCCAGCAGCTGCGTGAGGTATCGGGTCCTCGAAGCCTTGTCGTTCCCGACCTTTTCCTTCGAGCACCATTCCAGGAAGGAGTCGATGTCGATCTTCTCCCACCTCACGTCGCATCCCTGCGCCCTGAGGACCCGGACTTTCTCCCATGTCTCGTCGCGCCATTCCTCCCAGGCGGGTTTCCATTCCGAGCGGTCCGCGGCGGTCTCAATCCACCTGCCCCACTGCTCCCTGGCGAAGTAGAGGAAGCCCGTGACTACGCGCGCCGCCGTCCTGTCCTGCCCGCCTCCCCTGACGCTCCGGCCGGCCCAGTAGGGGCAGAAAGGGCAGGCCCCTCCCTCTGGATAGTCGACCCCCTCCTCGTGGGGGCAGCCGACAATCCCGTCGCTGTAGATGATGGACTGGGCGGGATGGGCGGCGAAGAAATCCCTCACTTCCGCCTGGACTCGCGTGTCGCGGTCGACGCCGGCTCCGAACCATCTTCGTGCGGACTGGGCCGTCCCGCCTTCGGAAACGACCGCGGCGAGGATTTTCGTGACGTTACTGCAATCGGGACCGTAGAAGACCACGGTTCCGACCGGGTAACCGAGATAGCCTGTGTGGGGCAGCCCCGGGAACGGGCCCGAGGGCCCCCTGACGGCACTTGCCATTCAGCGCTTGAAATCCTCGATTGCGGACTGGACCGATTCGTACTCGGAGACGAAGGGAAGTATGCCCGTGAGGTCGAGGATGTCCCTCACGCCCTTCGAAATCCCGACGAGCTTGAACTTCCTCTCGAGGTTGAGCCTTATGATCATGCTGATTCCGGAACTGTTTATATAGATGACCTTGCTCAAATCGAGCACGATTTTGTCGTAGCCGACGTCGTACCTGTTGAACACGAGGTTCCCGACGGACTGCGCCTGCTCCAGGACGAATTCGCCGCTGTCGACGCCGACAACGATGACGTCGCCCTGGATGTTCAGATTCACTGCCTTGGTGGTTTCGGTCATGTCCGCGTCCGAGGAAAACCGGATGATTATAAAACCGGGCGACCGGGTTTGTCAAACTGCTTTCGAAACCCGAATCCGCGGTTTTGCAAAGCGCGTCCCCGGACGCTTTCCGCCTTCCGCACGCTTCGCCGCCGGTGTAACATATGCCGCAGGGACCGGGGCGGACACGGCCGATTGGCGCTGATGGAGGTCGGAAGATGAAGGGTGTCATACTGGCGGGCGGTCTTGGGACGCGGCTGTTCCCTCTCACCAAGGTCACGAACAAGCATCTCCTGCCCGTGTACGACAAGCCGATGATATATTACCCGATTCAGGCGCTGGTCAACGCCGGGGTGACGGACATCATGCTCGTCACGGGCGGGAACAACGCCGGCGACTTCCTGAAGCTCCTCGGCAACGGCAGGGAATTCGGCCTGAAGAGGATAAATTACACGTACCAGGAGGGGGAGGGCGGCATAGCGGCCGCCCTCGCCTGCACCGAGAATTTCGTGGACCTCGACCGGGTGGCCGTCGTCCTGGGGGACAACATCATCGAGCGCAATATCCTGGAGGGCGCGCGCAACTTCGAGAAGCAGGACCGCGGCGCGAGGATTTTCATCAAGGAAGTGGATGACCCGAGGCGGTTCGGTGTGCCGGAAATGGCCGGAGGGAGGATAATCGGAATAGAGGAGAAGCCTGCCCGCCCCAAGTCGCGTTTCGCGGTCACCGGCATCTACATGTACGACTCGCGCGTGTTCGACATCATAAGGACGCTCAAGCCGTCTGGCAGGGGGGAGCTCGAGATTACCGACGTGAACAACGTGTACATCGCCGAAGGATCGATGTCGTTCGAAATCCTCGAGGGCTGGTGGACGGACGCGGGGACCTTCGAATCGCTCCATTCCGCGACCCTGCTCGTGGCCAAGGGCGGCGCTAATCACCTCACCTGAGCCCGAGCTCCCGCAGGGCCGATGCGCCGCAGGCGGTCCGGAACCCCGCCCCGGGATGGGGGGAATCCGCCGAGGCGAACCCCCGGCTGTCCACTCTCGTCATCTCCTCGGCGACGGCGTCCGCGCTGTCGCCGCCTTTCAGGATTTTGAACTCCTCCGCGCTCCCGAGCCAGTCGTCGACCCATTCGTACACGTTGCCTGCGGCGTGATACAGGCCGGAAGGGCTCCGGCCCGAGGGATAGCTGTCCACCGAAGTGGTGGGCGGGAACTCGGGGCCTTTCGACGCATAGGCGGCCCGCGGGTCGTACTTGTCCCCGTACGGATAGTTCCTGAGCCTGCCGGTCCCGGCCTCGAAGCCCGCCGCCGCCATCCACTGCACTTCCGTTGGGAGCGTCCTGCCTTTCCAAATCGCGTACGCCCTCGCCTCGTACCACGAGATGCCCCTGACCGGATGCAGCTCCTCCCCGCGCGGAATGGCCCCCTTG
This sequence comes from Planctomycetota bacterium, assembly GCA_041308285.1. Classification (GTDB taxonomy): domain Bacteria; phylum Planctomycetota; class JAKEIC01; order JAKEIC01; family DYIT01; genus PPR-0505. The sequence goes on from JBFZBV010000670.1 coordinate 7,917, forward strand.
TCCCAGTGGCGCGGCCAGGGTGACGACGATGCGACGGATTTCCGGGCGGCCTCGGCCTCGGGTCCGGGCCAGAGCAGGGGGTTCGAATAGCCGCCGGCAATCATGAACGCCTTGTACTGGGCGTTGGTCGCCTCGAACCGGTCGATGTAGAAGGAGTCGAAGACGAACGTCTTCCCGCCGTGGACGAAAGCCCCGCCGTCGACGTGGACCATGCCCTCCTCGAGTCTCGCGGCATGGGCCAGCAGGCGCTCGACGGCATCCCTCGTCGCCCCGGACAGCATGCCGGTCTCGAGCGCCCTCCTGCCTGCAGCGGCGGCCTTGGCAGCGTCGCCGGACTGGAGCAGCTTCCTCATGGTGACGGCGGCGGACTGGCCGAGCCACCTGGATTTGACGGCCTCGAGGTTCGCTTCGACGGATTCGAACCCCATTCCGGCGGCGGCGTCCAGCATCCGGATTGCGGCGTCCGGGTCCCCGGCATCGAAACGAGTCCCGGCCTCCCTGGCGATTCTGCCCATGAGCAGGCCTGCCTCCTTCTCGAGGTCCTGCTCCGCCCGTGCGACTTCCTCGCCCCACGGCGCGGCCTTGTACTTCGCACGCAGCCGCGAAATCTCCGCCGATGCGTCCCTTATGTCCTGCGGGGAGCCGGGAGTCCGGGACACGGGGGCGCGTATCTCGGCCATTATCGCGCATGATATCCCCGCCCTGAGCGACTCGAGGGCGGGCCGGACGGATTCCGTGGCGTATCTCGCGGGGAACGAGTTGAGCGCGTCGAGCGCTCCGGGCAGATTCCCGGAGGCGCGCAGAGCTTCCGAATCCGCCCCGGCCTTTTCGAAAAGCTCGCCGGCCCTCTTCTCGATGTCGGACCTGAGGCGGGCCGAAAGCGCGGCGATTCCGCGCCGCGCCTCCGCGGTCGAGCAGCGGGGCCTCAGCGACTCGGCGTAGGCGAGGGCGTCCGCAGGGTCGGCAGGCCTAGCGGCCGCATACCGCACGGCTTCCCTGAGAGCCGAATCGTCCGCCTCCGCTCGGTCGGGCGCGTCGGCCGGGGGATCGGCGGCGCCGGGTCCGAAGGCCGATACTGCGGCGAGTATGCAGGCCCCTGCTGCGACAGCCGCGGCCGCTGCGGCGGCCGCGGCGCGGGCGCTGATTCGCGCGCGGGCCGGGGGAGTTCCGCCGGATTCTTCCCGGGGAGGAGGGCCGGCAAGGGCGGACTCCATGGCGGCAGCCATGGCTTCGCAGTCCGGGAAACGGTCTTCCGGGAGCTTGGACATCATCTTCTCGACGACGTCAGCCACCTCCTTCGGCACCTCTGGGGAGAGGCTTCGCAGCGGGACCGGGGGATCCTTTATATGCTTCACGAGCACGCCCAGGGGCGTCTCCGCGGTGAAGGGGCGGCGGCCCGAGAGGCAGTGGTACAGCGTGACGCCAAGGGAGTATATGTCCGTGCGCTGGTCGAGCCTCAGCCCCTCCGCCTGCTCGGGCGACATGTAGTAGGGCGACCCCATCACCGTGCCCGGCCTGGACAGGCCGGCGTCGGATCCAAGGTCCTTCGCCAGCCCGAAGTCGGCGACCTTCACGGCGCCGTCGGTGCTAATCATTATGTTGCTGGGTTTTATGTCGCGGTGGATGATGCCTCTCTTGTGGGCTGCCGCCAGGCCGCGGCCCACGCGGACGGCTATCTCGAGCAGCGCGCGGGCGGGCATCTTGCCTTCGCGTTCAAGGCGCTGGGCCAGTGTCTCCCCCTGGACGTACTGCATCACGATGAAATGCCTGCCCTGCTCGAAACCGGTGTTCAGGACTCCGACGATGTTCTCGTGGTCGAGCTTGGCAGCCGCCCTCGCCTCGAGGAGGAACCTCTCCACGAGCCCGGGGGACGAGCCCAGGCCGGGGGAAAGGACCTTCACGGCGACGTCTTTTCGCAGGCCGGCGTGCCTCGCCTTGTAGACCGACCCCATGCCGCCGCGGCCGAGAAGCGAATCGATTTCGCATCCGCCCAGCACCATGCCGCGTGCGAGATCCTCGGTCCCGCCGTCCGGACGGGGTTCGGCGGCAGGCTGGACCGCAGCGCCCGCGGCGGGACGGTCTCCTGCTTCGAGCGACAGGGGCTTGCGGCACATCGGGCATAGTGATCCCTCGTGCCAGAGATCGGTCTTCATCGTGAAACCCCTGCCGCAATCCCTGCACCTGGCCGTGACAAGGCCCTGCCGGGCGAGAACGAGCGTTATGCCGGAGGGAGGCATGGCCTTCGTCTCGACCAGTATCTGGCCGATTAGGCGGGGGGCGCCGGTCTTTTTGCGCTCGGCCTGCAGGCGCAGGGCCTCCCCGACGGCCTGGCGGGAGGCGAGGCCCATTTCCACGGCGATGTCGCCGAACAGTTTTGCTGCGTTCGTCTCATCCATCGGGGACATTATCGCACGAAACGGGCCCGGAATCCCGGGGCCGGTTCGCTGCGGCGCGTTTTCCCTTGATTCCGCGGCCGTCAGGAATTAGCATGATTTTTCCGCGGGCAATCGGGCTTGCGGCGCCCGCGGGGTGCCGCTGAAGCCGCTCCTGCGGCGCAGGCGAGGTTTTCCAAGGAGGCAGAGATGTCCCCACAGACCGATTCGGGCTTGAAACTCACCGTGGATGCGGGCCTGATGGATAAAATCCGCGATATAGTCACTCGGAGGAACCACATCCAGGAGCTCCTTCGGAAAGCCGAATCCAACAAGCAGAAGGTGAAGCCGGAGATATTCAAGAAAGTGCTCTCCGACTACGAGGAGAAGATGAAGTCCGTAGCGGCCGAATACGAGCCGGTGAGCGCGGACATCGTTGCGGTCCTCCGCGAAATAAGAATCGTCGAGACCGATCTCCGCAAGCAGATGGCGCAGAACAAGGACATGCTCGAGGAACTGCGGTTCCGCTGCGAGGTCGGCGAGTTCTCCGAAGAGGAACTCAATAAAATGGAGGCCGAAAACGTCCGGAAGGTGGAGGACCTCGAGGGCAAGCTCAAGATTGTCGATGCGACTTATGCCGAATGCAGGAACTACCTCGGCGAGGAGGATTTCGAGGACGCCATGGCGGTGGACTCGGACCAGGTGCCCGCGGCCAAGGCGATTCGGTCCGAGGACGAGTATGTCGTGGCTCAGGACGAAATCATCGGAAAGGATTCGGTTGCGCAGCAGCGCGAAAGAGGGGACATCGACATACCGGTCGCCGACCCCCAGCCTTTCCGGAAGAGCCCCGAACCCGCCGCGGCGGAGCACACCGACGACATAGACATCACGCTGAGCGACGTCGATCCCGAGTCGATACGCGGGGGGACGAAGGCCGTGGAACCGGCGAATCGCGAATCCGGCATCGATGCCGACACGCTGGACAGCCCCAGGTTGGAGCCGCCCCCGGTCGTGGAGGACCTGATAGCGAGACCCATGCCCCCCATGGGGGGCGCGGACCTCGACGCCACCATTTCCTTACAGAAGAGGTCATTCCTCAAGCTGAAGAAGGAGGACGGCGGCGAGGAGACCTACCTCCTGGGCGTGGAGCCCCTGTCCATCGGCAGGAACCACAAGAACGACATCGTCCTCCTGGACAGGAGCATTTCCAGGAAACACGCCGAGGTGAAGTTCGAGTCATCGGGCAAGTATACGCTGTTGGACCTGTCCAGCGGAGGCGGGATTTACATCAACGGCGAGAGGGTGAAGCAGTCGGCGCTCAAGAACGGCGACGAGATTATCATAGGCGACTTCCATCTCAAGTTCGTCGAGGAGTCCTAGGCTGCCGTCCGCCATGCATCCGTCAGGCCGAAGCCCCTGCACGGAAGCCGGCCGTGTGAAGTCTGCTCGGGCTCAAAGTGATAAGAGTCACTGAACTTACCAGGCGTTTCTCCGGCGTCGCCGCCGTGGACTCAGTGTCCTTCTCCGTCGGGAAAGGCGAGGTCGTCGGCTTCCTCGGACCCAACGGGGCTGGAAAGACCACGACCCTGCGGATGCTGACGTGCTTCCTCCCGCCGACCTCGGGAACGGCCGTGATTGCCGGCTCGGACATCGTCTCCGACCCCCTGGCCGTCAGGCGGAACATAGGCTACCTTCCCGAGAGCGTCCCGCTGTACACCGACATGCGAGTGTCCGAGTACCTCGGCTTCAGGGCGCGCCTGAAGGGCCTTTCCTCCCGGGCGGCGCGCGACAGGATAGGCAGGGTCTGCGAGCAGTGCGGAATCCTGAGCGTGCGCGACAGGATTGTCGGGCATCTCTCCAAGGGCTTCCGCCAGAGGGTGGGCATGGCGGACGCGCTCGTGTCGGACCCGCCCATCCTCTTCCTCGACGAGCCCACGTCCGGGCTCGACCCGAACCAAATCAGGGACGTGAGGGATCTTATATCCGAACTCGGGAAGGAGAAGACGGTCGTCATATCGACCCACATCCTCCCCGAGGTCGAAGCCACGTGCCGGAGGGCGATAATCATCGACAAGGGGCGCATCGCAGCGGACGGATCCCTCGACGACCTGAGGAGCGGAGGCGCCAAGGGCCGGAGGCTGGTCGTGAGGGGAAAGGGCGCCCCGGCGGACGAAATCCTCGCCGGGCTCAAGTCCCTTGAAGGGGTCCTGTCGGCGGACAGGGCCGAAGGCGGGTTCGAGATTCGCACGGAGCGCAGCGGCGAGGCGCGCGAGGCCGTGTTCAAGCTCTTCTCCGGCCGGGGCTGGGTGCTGACCGAGCTCTCGGGCGGGCGAAACCGGCTGGAGGAGGTCTTCTGGCGCGTGACCGGCTTCGAGATAGGGAAATCCGCCCGCAGGCGCGGCGACCGGGCCGCCGGGCCGGGGGAGGAGGGGGAGTGAGGAATCTCTTCTTCCTGTTCCAGCGGGAGTTCGCGGCGTACTTCAAGTCCACCATGGCCTACGTCGTGATGTTCTTCTTATTCGCGGTCACGGGGCTCATCTTCTGGATCCGGATTTCATCCCTCAACAATCCGCAGGCCCCGCCGACCGAGTATCCCATGCACTTCTGGTTCGTCTGGACCCTCATGTTCGGGCTGACTTTCATCATCCCGGCGATTACCATGAGGCTTCTCGCCGAGGAGATGAAGAGCGGGACAATCGAGCTCCTTGCCACGGCCCCCGTCAGGGACTGCGAGATAATACTCTCGAAGTTCCTGGCGGCCTTCGCGTTCTACTGCGTGCTGCTCGCGCCCACGTTCATCTACGTCCTTCTGCTCCGCGAGAACGCCAAGCCCGTGCGGCCCGACATGGGGCCGATTCTGTCCGGCTACATGGGCCTCCTTTTCATCGGCGGGTTCTTCCTCTCCATAGGCACACTCACGTCGGCTTCAACGCGCGACCAGATGGTGGCCTACATATCCGCCGCCATGGCGATAATCCTGCTTCAGATGGTCTTCTTCCTCAGGAACTTCATCATAGAAAGCGAAGGGTGGAAGAAAATCCTCAGGCCTTTCGACTTCTTCGACAATTTCCAGAACTTCGGCAGGGGAGTGATAGACACGAGGCACATCGTGTTCTACATCGCGATGACTGCCCTCCTGCTGTTCCTGTCGGTGAGGATGCTCAAGTGGCGCAAGTGGAGGGTCTGAAGCCCGGGCCGGAGGGGCCGCAGGAAGGCGGGAGCGCGGGGGCCGCCGCCGAAGGCCGGTCCACGCCCCGGCCGGCCGGCAGGGACCTCGGCCGAGCCGCCGCCGCCGCGGACAGGATCATCACCACCGTGCTCGCCATAGTCGTCGCCGCGGAGGCGGTAATCCTCGGGTTCTCGATTTACGACCGCTGGGACCTGACGATGGTCAAGTCGTTCACGGTTTCCGAAAAGACAGCCAGGATTCTCTCCGAGCTCGACGACCCGGTCCGGATTACTGTCTTTTACAGCGAAAAATACGCCCCGCACGCATGGGCCTGCGAGAAGATAAAGGACCTGCTGGACGAGTACGAGAGGTCGTCCGACAGGATAGAGGTCGAGTTCGTCGATCCCTACAGCAAGGCCGCGAGAGCCCAGGCTCTGAGGGTCAAATACGGCATTTCGGAAATAGACTTCGCGTCCGGCGTGGTCGTCTTCTCCTACAAGGACGACTACAAGTTCGTGACGGACAACCAAATCGTGCTGAGGGCGCAGTCGCAGGGGGAGCCCGGCGCGGGAAGGGCCGAGGCGTTCCTCGGCGAGGAGGCGTTCCTCACCACCATTCTGTCGCTCATCGAAGGCAGGAAACCGGTCGCGTACGTCCTTTCGGGGCACATGGAAGCCTCCATGACCGATACCTCGGCCATAGGGTTCGCCCTGGCCGCCGAGAGGCTGAGGAGGGACAACTTCGAGGTGAGGGAGCTTGAACTCCGCGGGAAGACCGCGATACCCGACGACTGCGACGTCGTGGTCATGCCGGGCCCGCAGGCGGTCTTCAGCGAGCAGGAGGCCTACGGCCTCAGGGAGTACCTCGACCGCGGAGGAAGGGCCCTCCTGCTCCTGCCCCTGGCCCTCGAGCGGGGAACGCTCAAGCCGCTGGATCTGAAGCTCGGACCGGTGCTGGACGGCTTCGCAATCTCGCTCGGGAACACGCTACTCCTCGACACGTCGAACCCCCCGCATCCGAACCTCCTGCTCAGGATACAGGTGAAGGAGTACAACGCGGAGCACCCGGTGTCCAAGCAGATGATTGGCCAGTCCGAGAACAAGACCGTCGTCATGCCGCTGACGAGGCCGGTCGTGGTCGCGGAGAAGCCGGCCGAGGGGATCAGCGCCGCGGTCCTCGCCTGGTCGCCCAAGCACTCGGTCAAGAAGGCAGACATCGAGGAGATTATCGACGGCGAGAGGTACGAGGCCTTGGTGAGGCAGTTCGGAGGCCCCGTCAAGCCCGGCGACGAGGTCGGGCCTTTCCCGGTCGCGGCGGCCGCGGAGCGCACCTCCGCCCGGGCGGACCGCAAGGGCAGAATCGCGGTCGTCGGGAACTACCTGTTCGCAAGCACGGGCATGATTTCGACGGAGACGTACAACGAGGATTTCCTGCTCAACGCCGTGAACTGGCTCACGGAGCGGGAGCAGCATCTTGGAATCGAGGGCAAGAAACCCAGGGAGGTGTCGTTCCGCATGGCCCCGTCCAGGATGAGCCACATCTTCTGGCTCTCGGTCGTGATAATCCCCCTGACCGCACTGGCTTTCGGCCTGGCGGTCTGGATTGCGAGGAGGAAGTGACCGTGAAGGGGATTCTCCTCAGGTTCAGGTCCTCGCTCGCGTGGGCGGCCGCAGCGGCGGCGCTCGGCGCGGCATGCGCGGCGGTGCTGGTCCGCGAGGAGAAGGAAGAAGGGGGGAGAATCACGCTGTTCGCCCTCAATCCGGAGGAGGCCAGGGAAATCCGAGTCGAGTTCCCGGGATCCGACCGGCCGCAGATTTGGGGCAAGTACGTTTCCGAGCACCGCTGGGCCCTGCAGAGGCCGGTGGTCGACGAGGCGGACTACCAGGTCATGGAGCGGATTGCCGGGTACTTCTCGACGCTGGTGGCGCCGATTGGATTCGACGCCGGCACGCCCGAGGCCGCGGAAATGGGGCCCGCGAAGCTCAAGATGACGGTCTCGTACCGCGACGGGGCCGTCCACTGGGCGGAGGTGGGGAACTTCACTGCGTCCGGATTGAGGGTCTACGCAAGGGTTTCGGCCAGGGAAGGCGTCTTCGAGGTGTCGAAGGCCGTCTGGGACGCGGCATGGCGGTCGCTCTCCGACTACAGGGACAGGGGGCTCTTCGGCGTGGACTACTTCGACCTTACGGAGATGGAAATCAGGGACGAGGCCGCTTCAGTGACGTACCGGCTCGCGAGAGACGGCGAAGATTGGGAAATCCTGTCGCCTTTCAAGGCGGCCGGAGACGCGCAGGAGGCGTTCAAAATCGCCTATGATCTCGACAGGCTCCGCGCATCCGAGTTCATCGACGATTCCGACGCGGCCCGGACCGGGATGGACAAGCCGGCGTTCAAGGTCGCCTTCAAGGCGGAGGACTCCAGGATATCGGAAACGATTTTCGCCCTGGGCGAAAGGGACGGCAGGAAAGTCTGGTTCGCGGGCGTCGGCGGACGCGGGATAGTCGTCGCCCTGCTCGAGCAGGACGTCGGCAAGGTCCTGGATTTCAGGAATCCCCACAGGCTCAGGGAGAAGCGCGTTTTCCCCGCCGCAGCGGCCGGGTTCTCTGAAATCGAAGTCGTGGGAGAATACGAAGGGCTGAACGTGTCCTTCGCTGTGTCCAAGGGCCAGTTCGAGGGGTGGAGGATTACGAAGCCGCAGCTCAGGTCGGTCGACGAGCACAAGTGGGAGACCTTCTACGGGAATCTGGCCGGCCTGAGGGTGGAGGACTTCCTCAAGGAGGATCCCAGTGCGGAGGACCTCGCATCTTTCGGCCTGGACGCGCCGAAACTCGCGCTGAAGGTCGTGCTTGCCCAGGTGCCGGGATCGGAGGGGGCTCGGATTGCGTCCTCCGTGGAAATCGGGTCCGTTCTCAGGTCCAAGGGCGTCGCAGCCGCGAGAATCGACGGCAAGGGCCCGGTCGTGGGCCTGCCGCTGACCTTCGTGGAGGAAATGGCCGGCGGATTCCTCAGGTTCCTGAACCGCAGCCTGGAGCCGCACAACGACGGCACCGTATACAAGTGGAAGGCCGAGGCGCAGGGGAACTCGGTGGTATGGGAGAAGGGCGAAAGCGGCCAGTGGAACATCGTCTCGCCTGAGGGAAAGGGCGCGGTGACGAGCCAGAACGTCATGATTGCCACGCTCAAGAACGGGTTCAACAACGCGGCCAGGTACTATGCCATGGCTCCGTACGACGAGAAGGAGTTCGGGCTCGACGTCCCGTTCGTGACTCTGACCTTCTGGTTCCGCGAAAGGGACAACGAGCGGCAGGCGGTGCTCTATCTGAGTTCCAGGGGGCCCACCGGGGAGAACGTCTACTCGCGGTACCGCAAGGGGGATTTCAGGGACATGGGCGACCTCGTCTTCGGCCTGAACAGGAGCGCGTGCGAGAACGTGCTCAAGCTCATGGAAGAGGCGCTCAAGGAGTAAGCCCGGGCCAGGTTCTCTCACCACTCGCCCGCGGTCAGGTACCTGTCCATCGCGTCGGCCGCCTTCCTGCCGGCGCCCATGGCGAGGATTACCGTAGCCGATCCTGTCACGATGTCGCCGCCGCCGAAAACGCCCTTCATCGAAGTCTTGCCGGTTTCCGGATCCGCATCTATGTATCCCCACTGGTTCAGCTTGAGGCCGGGGGTGGCCTTGAGAAGGAGCGGGTTCGGGCCGGCCCCTATCGCGACGACCGCCGTGTCTATTCCGACGGAGAACTCGGAGCCGGGCACCGGGACGGGCTTGCGCCTGCCGGATTCGTCGGGCTCCCCGAGCTCCATCCTGAGTGCCACGACGCCCTTGACGTTCCCCTTGGCGTCGCCTTCGAACCTGACCGGGTTCGTGAGGAAGTCGAATATTATGCCTTCCTCCTCAGCGTGGTGGACTTCGGCGGCCCTCGCCGGCATTTCCTGCTTCGAGCGGCGGTACATGAGGTGCACC
>JBFZBV010000671.1:0-4980 GCA_041308285.1 Planctomycetota bacterium
TAAGGGAGGCCAGCTCGGCGTTGGTCTTGGACTTGAGCCCTGCGAGCTTGGCGGCCGTCTGGTCGCCGCCCGGCTCTTTGTGCGCGCCTTCGCTGCTCTGGGGCATCGTGAGCTCCGAAAGCCGATATTACCGCGGACATATGAGAAATAAACCCGTGCAGGCGCCCGGTCAAGTCATTTCTTGAGCGCTTGCGGCTCGCACGGTTTTATGCTAGATACCGAACCGGCAGGCGCCGGGAAGCGCTCTCAGACGAGACAGGCCAGGAAAGGCTGTTGTGAGGATGCTGGACATGAAGACGAGGCTCATCGCGGCCGCGGCCCTGGCGGCCGCCGTCGCTTCGGCCGGCGCACCAGGGTGCAGAAGGGAGCCGGCACCCCCGGCCAATCCCCCCCCGGCGGCGGGCGTGGATTTCCGCGAGACCGCCGCGCTTTCCATCGTCAAGGGGCTCAGGTACCTCGAGAAGTGCCAGGTCCAGCCCGGGTCCGGCGACTGGGGCGACCCGGGCGTATCCGCACTCGTCATCTCGACGTTCTTCTCGAGCCCGGAGAAGATTACCCCGGCCACGCACGAGTTCATCTGGAGGGGCCTGGACAAGCTCGCTTCGTTCCAGAAGCGCGACGGCGCGATCTTCCTCAACGGCAATGCGACCTACGTGACCTCCATTTCGCTCCTCGCGTTCGTGCTGTCCGCCGACGGCAAGTACTCCGAGAACGTCCGGAAAGCCCAGCAATACCTGCTGGACTCGCAGGTCTTCGAAGCCGGCAACAAGTTCTCCGGGGGCTTCGGGTACGAGGAACGCAAGGACAAGGCGGGCGGACCCTACGCCGACATCGTGAACACGGAGTACGCGATGGAAGCGCTCCACGTCTCGGGCGTGGCGAAAGACAACCCGGTCTGGGCCAAAGCCGCGGATTTCCTGACCCGCTGCCAGCACAGCAGCGAACGCAACCCCGCTCCGTGGGTGGACACTTCGGGCAAGTACGCGGGCGGCTTCGTGTATTTCCCGGGCGACAGCAAGGCCGGCGAATACAAGACCCCCGACGGGAAGACCGTCCTCTTGCCCTACGGATCGGTCACCTACGCGGGGATTAAAAGCATGATTTACGCGAACCTCACGAAGGACGACCCAAGGGTCCTGGCCGCGGTCGACTGGATAAAAAGGAACTGGACTCTCGACGTGAACCCCGGCTTCGACACGAGCCGGGACCTGAAGCTCGGCAAGCAGGGGCTCTTCTACTACTTCGTCTCGTTCGCCAAGGCCCTGCACGCCCTCGGCCGGGACTTCGTCACGGACGACAAGGGGACCGCGCACAACTGGAGGGAGGAGCTCGTGAATCAGGTCGCGGCCCTCCAGGCCGGGGACGGGTCCTGGAAGAACACGTGGCACGACCGGTGGTGGGAGAACATGCCCCCCCTGGCCACGAGCTACGCCGTCACCGCGATGTCCTTCGCGCTCCGCAGATGACATGCCGGAACGGAATCTTGGCCCTTCAAAGCACCGGCACCTGCGCGGTATAATAAGGGGTCCGTATCCGGCCACGCAGCGGGCTTCCCCAAGCGACGCGGGACATCGTCTGCTTCCCGGGCGGACCTCAAGCGGACCAGCATGGAACCGAAGCAGGGACAGCGCGGTTTGAAGGGCCTCGCCTACAGGCTGTCTCCCTTCCTAATCGGAGCGGCCGTGCTGTACCCGGCGTCGGTGGCCGTCGTGGCGTGGCTCATGCCCGCAGGACCGGTCGGAAGCGAGGCTTCCCGCGCGGCAAGGCTCCTGGTCTCCTCCTGGCAGGTCGCATTCCTTCTCGCCGCAGTCCTCGTGCCTCTTTTCCTCAACCGCAGCCTGCGGAACAACCTGACCGTCCCCGCCATGCTCTCCGGCGCCCTCAGGTCCGCGTTCCTGATCGGCGTTTCCGCCGCGATATCCGTCTTCCTCGTGCCCTCGCGCGACGCCCAGTCCCTGCTCAACATCGTCAATTTCCACATCTTCCTCTCCGCCTTCGCATTCCTCCTCGGGTCGGTCTTCTACCTCGGAGAAGGGCTCGGCGCCGGGGGCAACGCCTCCCAGTTCGCCTCCACCCTGACCGGTTTCGCCATGATCGGGACCGTGTTCTACTGGGACCCCCTAATCGAGGGCGATCTGGCGACCGAGTCCGTGCGGAACGCCGCCGCCAGTCTCTGCATCGGCGCCAACCCGGTCATTGTGGCCATGCACAATTTCATGGGCATCGACTTCTTCCACATCGAGGAGATCTACTCGTTCTCGGCTCTCGCCGGATACTACTACCAGTACCCCTCGTGGCAGGGGACGGCCACCTGGTACCTGCTCGCGGGCTCCGGGCTCGCGATGTGCTCCATGCTCGCCTACATGCTCAGGGTAGTTCTGCCTGAGAACCTCCTCCAGAGGGATGTCCGGGTGAACAGGGAGAGGAAACTCGCGAAAATCAGCGAGTGGCAGGCGGGCGCGGCCGAAGACCTGCGCGAATCCAGGCCGGTCCTGCTCGACGAGGCCCCGGCCGAGGCGCAGGCCGCCCCGAAGGAGCAGTCAATCCTGGAATCGCTGTTCGGCTCGATGGAGCAGAGCGTCGACGGCGGGAATGCCCCCGCTCCCGCCGGAGGACCGGAGTCCACCGCAGAAGAAGACAGCCGGATTGCCGAGAAAGCCCTGATAATCGACAACGAAATCGACGCAGGGGAATCCTGGGAGGAGAAAGCCGCTGCGCTCGGCCTCACGCCCGAGCCCGTCGCGGAATCCGCCCCGGAACCGCCCCTGGAACCCGCCGCGGAGCAGGCGCCGGAACCCGCGGCCGAAGCAGCCCCGGAACCGGCGGAGGAACCAGACGCGGAACCGGTCCCGGCCCCCGCCGCTGCTCCGGAACAGCAGAAGCACGGCCAGGGGACGTGGCTCTTCGATTCAGGGGAACTGCCGGGCCCCGAACCGGCCGCGGCCGGAGCCCCGGCTCCGAAATCGCCTCCTTCCGAAATCTTCACGCCGCCCGTAGAGGCCTTGAAACTCGACGCCGATTCAGCCGAACCGCCCGCGGAAAACGCCGAAATCCCCCCGGACTCCAGCCAGGCGGGTCTTTTCGATTTCGCCGGCCCCGAGGAGAAGCCCAGGCCGGAAACCCCAGTGGAGACGCAAGGAGATCTGGCGTCCGCGCTGGCGGAGTTCGGATCGGAATCCGCCCCGCCGCCCGCGGCTCCGGCATCCCCGGCCCCAGGCGAGCACAGCGGGACAAGGCAGGGCAGCGGGACATCCAAGAAGGAAATCAAGACCGGTCTCATCGGCAACCTGGTCGAAGGCCTGGGCGATCTGGACACGGGGCGCAGGGCTCCGGCCCGCGACGCCGGCGGGAAGGGATCCGACACTGGACTCCTGAGCAGCCTCCTCAGGGAGATGAACGCCATGGAAGAACCGGCGGAAAAGGACCTGAAACCGCCCGGGCGCAAGGGCGACCCCGGGGAACCCGAAGAGGAGGAGGGGCAAGAGGACGCCGGCGGCAAGCCCTAATCCGTCCTCGCCCTGAGGGACCAGTTCCGCTTCCCGCCCCGGCGCCAAGACCCTTCAGGCCCGGCCGAGCCTTTTTTTCCGGGTTTTTGCTTTACAAACCGCCGGCTTGCGCCTATATTCTCCCCTTTCCCAAGGCAGGTATTCGCAGGAACAGATGAAAAACAAGACTGAATTGGTCCAGGAATTCAAGACACACGAGAAAGACACCGGGTCTCCCGACGTCCAAATCGCCCTTCTGACGGAAAGAATCAAACACCTGTCGGACCATCTGCAGCTCCACAAGAAGGACCACTCGTCCAGAAGAGGACTGCTGATGATGGTCGGCAGGAGGTCCAAGCTTCTCAAATTCCTGAAAAAGAACCAGTTCGAACGCTACCGGTCGATTCTGGAGCGCCTCAAGATTAGAAGGTAAGCGCCTGCGCCGGGGGAGTTGGAAGATTTGGAAGAAAGGCAAGTGGGTCACTTGGCTTCCTTCCGCATCTTCCCTCCCCTGTCGAAAGCGGCTGCCTCCTCTTCAGATGCCCCGCCCGAAAGCCGTTCTGCATTCGGATGCGGCTCCAAGCGTAGGCCCGATGCTTCGAACGCATGAAACGGAGGTGTTTCTGTGCAGATTACCAGAGTCGAAAAGATCATAAGGGGCGTGCCCCTCTCGATTGAGGTCGGCGGGCTCGCTAAACAGTCCGACGGTGCCGCTGTCGTCCGATACGGCGACACGGTCGTCCTGGTGACGGTCATCTCGGCGAAAGGCAGGGATGAAATGGACTTCTTCCCTCTCTTCGTCGACTACAGGGAGAAAGCCTCGGCCGTCGGCAAGTTCCCGGGGGGGTTCTTCAAGCGCGAGGGAAGGCCCACGACCGAGGAAATCCTCACGATGAGGCTCGTGGACAGGCCCATAAGGCCCCTGTTCCCCGACGGCTACAACGACGAGGTCCAGATCCAGGCCATGGTGCTATCGTCGGACCAGAAGAACCAGGCGGACGTGCTGACGCTGATTGGGGCCTCGGCCTGCCTTTGCACATCGAAAATTCCGTTCGAAGGGCCCATCGGCGCGGTCAGGGTCGGCAAGGTGAACGGGGAATTCGTCGCGTTCCCGACGTACGATGAGACGGAAGCCGGGAACTTCGACCTTGTCGCCGCAGGCAAGGAAGGCATGCTCATCATGGTCGAAGGGTTCATGAACGAGGCCGAGGAGAAGGAGATAGTCGAGGCCATCGACTTCGCCGAGGGGGTCATCACCGAGATTGCCGCGCTCCAGAAGGAGCTCATTTCCAAGGTCGAGATCCCCGAGAAGGTCGTGCCCGAGACGAAGGACGAGAGCGCGACGGTCGCTCGGGTGAAAACCGCGGTCTGGGGCGGCCTCAAAGATGCGCTCAGGGTGGCTGACAAGGCGGCCAGGCGCGAAGCGGTGGACGCGGTCCGCCAGAAGATGCTCAAGGCCATGGTGCCGGCCGAGACCGGCGGACCTGCCGACGCA